>JARFQU010000046.1 GCA_029287595.1 Halioglobus sp.
TGGGTGGAGCCGGTTTCGGGCACGTGCAGGCTGACCACGTCGGAGTTGGCCAGTAGCTGGTTGAGACTGGGAACCTGTCGCGCGTTGCCCAGGGGCAGCTTGTTAACCACGTCAAAAAACTGCACCTGCATGCCCAGGCTCTCTGCGATCACTCCCAGCTGCATACCGATATTGCCATAGCCAATAATGCCCAGCTTTTTGCCCCGGATTTCAAAGGCGTTGGTGGCGCTTTTCAGCCACTCACCCCGGTGGGCAGCGGCGTTTTTCTCAGCCACCCCGCGCAGCAATAATATGGCCTCGGCCAGCACCAGTTCCGCCACACTGCGGGTGTTGGAAAAGGGCGCGTTGAAAACCGTGATGCCACGTCGGGTGGCGGCCTGCAGGTCAACCTGGTTGGTGCCTATGCAGAAGCAGCCCACGGCGACCAGTTTGTTGGCCGCGGCGAACACTTCCTCAGTCAGTTGGGTGCGTGAACGTATACCCACGAAGTGAGCGTTCGCTATCGATGCCTTAAGCTCCGCTGTTGGCAAGGCTTTTTTGTGCTGCTCGATATTGGTGTAGCCGGACTGCTTCAGCGTCGCTACCGCCGAGGGGTGAACACCCTCCAGTAACAGGAACTTGATCTTGCCCTTATCCAGCGACTGTTGTGCCATGAGGTTTGCGGTCCTTTTGCGTGTGACTAGCTTGGGTTAGCGGGTAAAAAAGGGCGCGTATGGTACCATACGCGCCCCCTGAATCTGCGCCCTGTGAAAATTACCGGAGGACCCTTTTTATGACCGATCCAGACCCTGCCGTCCTGGGCCAGCTGCGACAGATTGTCGGTGCGCAGCGGGTACTGACAGACGCAGATTCCCTGGCGCAATTCGGCTGTGACTGGACCCGGGTTTACACCCCCAATCCAGTCGCCGTGGTGCTCCCCGGCAGTATTGAGGAAGTACAGGATGTGGTGCGCCTGGCGGCACGTGAGCAACTGGCCATCGTGCCCTCCGGTGGCCGCACCGGGCTGAGCGCCGGAGCCGTGGCCTGCAAAGGGGAGCTGGTGATCGCGCTGGATCGTCTCAACACCCTGGCGGATTTCAACGCGGTGGACCGCACGGTACGCTGCGGCGCCGGGGTGGTCACCGAGCAACTGCAACAATATGCCCTGGAACAGGATTTGTTCTACCCGGTCGATTTCGCGTCCAGCGGGTCCAGCCAGATCGGCGGCAATATCTCCACCAATGCCGGCGGTATCAAGGTGATACGGCACGGCATGACCCGGGACTGGGTGGCCGGCCTCAAGGTCGTGACCGGCACCGGCGAACTGTTGGACCTGAACCGCGGCCTGGTCAAGAACAACGCGGGCTACGACCTGCGGCAGCTGGTGATCGGCGCGGAAGGTACTCTGGGTATCGTAGTGGAGGCGACTATGCGGTTGTCGCGCCAACCCCACAACCTGGCTGTGCTGGTACTGGGTGTGCCCGACATGACGGCCATCATGTCAGTCCTCTCCGCTTACCAGGGCAGCATGGAACTGAGCGCCTTCGAGTTTTTCTCCGAGTTGGCCCTGCAAAAAGTGATAGAGCACCAGGGCTTGCAGCGCCCCTTTGAAACTCCGGCGCAATACTATGCGCTGCTGGAGTTCGAGCAGCCCGATGACGCCGCCATGGAACAGGCGATGACCCTGTTTGAGCACTGTATGGAGCAGGGCTGGGTGCTGGATGGTGTGGTCAGCCAGAGTGTGGCCCAGGCCGAGTCACTGTGGCGCCTGCGCGAGGATATCTCAGAAACGATTTCGCGCTGGACCCCCTATAAAAACGATATCTCCACGGTAATCTCCCGCGTCCCGGACTTCCTGGTGGAGGTGGAGGCGGTGGTCAATGACAACTACCCGGATTTTGAAATTGTCTGGTTCGGCCACATTGGCGACGGCAATGTGCACCTCAATATCCTGAAGCCGGATGAACTCCCCATGGACAAGTTCCAGCAGCGTTGCGGCGAGGTCAGCAAATGGGTTTTCGACATCGTACAGCGCTACGAGGGCAGCATTTCTGCGGAACACGGCGTGGGCCTGCTGAAGAAAGACTACCTGCACTACAGCCGCTCAGAGACCGAGATCGCTATCATGCGGCAGATCAAGCTGGCCTTTGACCCTGCCGGCATTATGAATCCCGGTAAGGTTTTTGACGTTTAGTTGGTAAGTGCCAGCTAACCCACAGCGCTCACCCGAGAGGCCTTTTCAGGGGCGTGCGAGGCCATGGACGGCCGAGCCCGAGCGCACATGGAGGTGCTTGTAGCGTCCCCTGAAAAGGCCTCTCGGGTGAGCGCCGCTCGGGCCTCACACGGTCCAGAGCAGACGATGCCAAGACCGGGTTGCGGGGCAGCCGGACCTCAACCTGTGACCCTACGCCGGGAACAGTGTTTTAACGCCCTCAGCCGTACCCAGCAACAGGACGTCGGCGGGCTTCAGGGCAAACAGCCCGTTGGTGACCACCCCGGTGATATTGTTGATTTTCCCTTCAGTGGCCAACGGCTGGGGAATCGAGAAGTTGTAT
>JARFQU010000049.1 GCA_029287595.1 Halioglobus sp.
ATGAATGCCAGGCCCGATAATCCCGGTCCCGGCGTTGCCGTAGCGCGTTGTCTGAAAGAGTCTCCGGATTTCAGCGGTCGCATCATCGGGCTGGGTTATGATGCCCTCGACCCCGGTTTGTACCTGCGGGAGTATTGCGACGCGGCCTACCTGCTGCCCTACCCCTCGGCCGGCGATCAGGCTTTCATCACCAGCCTGGGGGCGATCCACGAAGCGGAAAACATTGACATCATCATTCCCTGTCTGGATGCCGAGCTGCCGGGCATGGTGCGATTGACCCCGCAATTTGATGACATGGGCATACGCTATATGATGCCTACGCCCGGGCAGCTGAAGCTTCGCAACAAGGATTGCTTGCCCGAGCTGGCAGGTCACGCGGGAATACACTGCCCGGAAATCAAGACGGTGAGCCGGATCGGCTTCTTCTACAAATGCCAGGATGAAGGCTGGAGCTACCCATTGGTGGTTAAGGGTCTTTTCTATGGCGCCAGTATCGTCGACAGCGCCGAAGAGGCGGCCGATGCCTTTCGCGAAATTGCAGCAAGTTGGGGCTACCCAGTTCTGGTACAAAGGCTGGTTAAGGGGGAGGAGTACAACCTGACCGCCGTGTGTGACGGCGGTGGCCGAATGCTGGGGGAAGTGATGATGAAAAAGATGGCGGTAACCGACAAGGGTAAGGCCTGGTCCGGTGTCAGCATCTTCGACCAGACCTTGTATGACGCCAGCGCGGCGCTGATCAAGGCTATCAACTGGCGTGGACCGCTGGAGGTTGAGGTCATACGCGACAACCGTGGTCGCTACCAGCTGATCGAGATCAACCCCCGATTCCCGGCCTGGATCTACCTCTCTGCGGGAGTCGGTCGCAACCTACCACTGATCTTGCTGCGGCTCATACTGGACGAGGCGACGGGCGAACTTCCCGACGCACAGCCCGGCGTCCTGTTCATACGACACGCTGCGGATACGATCGTACCCCAAAGCGAATTTGAGTCACTGATCATGGATGGCGGGCAGCACCTGAACTGACAGGGAAAAGACTCCTACGACAAATCAATTCATGGCCCGCAAAAGATGAAAGAACTGAATCACGACAGTAAGGACACGCAGACCGAAGGCACAAAGCCCTGGATCAAACCCGCGATCGTTACAGTGCGTGGTGGCCTGCTGAACAAGTTTGGCGGCAAGCTGGAGGCCGCCTGGATGGATACGATTGACAATGTGCCGATCGCCACCTTGCTGGAACAATACGGTGCGCCGTTGTTCGTGGTCTCGGAACAACGCCTGCGGGGCAATATCCAGCGCATCAAGCGCGCCTTCTGCACGCGCTACCCCAGCGTGGTGTTTGGCTGGTCCTACAAGACTAACTACTTAGGGGCTGTGAGCAACATATTCCACCAGGAGGGGTCCTGGGCGGAAGTGGTCTCCGAGTTCGAGTACCAGAAGGCCCGCAGTCTGGGCGTTCCAGGTCCGAACATCCTGTTCAACGGCCCTGGGAAGAAACCGGAGACACTGCGCCAGGCCGTCCGGGAGGGCGCGCGTATCCACATTGATCACCTGGACGAACTCTACACACTGGAAACGATCACCGAGGAGCTCGACACCCAGCTAGATGTCGCCCTGAGGCTCAATTTCGACACTGGCTTCACCGAGCCTTGGAGTCGCTTCGGCTTCAACGTCGAGTCGGGGCAGGCCATGGACGCGGCCTGGCGGATCGCCGCCAGCGAGTACCTCAATCTCACCGGCCTGCACAGCCATATAGGCACCTTCGTCACTGAGCCACGAGCCTATACCCAGCAAGTGCGCATCATGTGCAATTTCATGAACGAGGTGGAGAGCCGCACGGACTGCCGTATCGATTACCTGGATATCGGTGGCGGGTTCGCCTCCATGAACTCCCTGCAGGGCATCTACCTGCCCATGGAGCAGGTGATACCCAGTATCGAGCAATACGCGGAAGCCATCTGTGACGTTCTGCTGGAGCTGACCCACGAGCGAGAAGCACGCGGCCTGAAACGGCCTACCCTGATCCTGGAGACCGGCCGCGCTCTGGTCGATGACGCCGAGTACCTGATCAGCACCGTCATCGCCAATAAAAGATTGCCTGACGGCAAGCGCGCGGTCGTCGTCGATGCCGGTGTCAGCCAGCTGTTCACCGCCTTCTGGTACAACCACAGGGTGACACCGACGCGGCTGCTGCAGGGCAGGCCGGAGGAAACAGTGATCTACGGGCCGCTTTGCATGAATATCGACGTGATGCGCAACAACATTATGCTGCCACCGGTAAACGTCGGTGACGCGCTGGTCTTCAGCCCGGTAGGCGCCTACAACAACACGCAGTGGATGCAGTTTATCGAATACAGGCCCAATGTGGTGCTGATCGACGAGGCGCAGAATGTCTCGGTGATACGCCAGGCCGAAAACCTCGAGGTGGTGACGTCACAGGAGTGCCTGCCGACGCACCTGGCCGAGCCCTATCCGCAGGGTACACCGGAAAATCCATTTTCAGGCGACCGCTCCGGGCGCAAGCCATAGATAACGTGGACACTGCAGGCGCACTGGCGACATCGAAACGGTACCTGACCGATACGGCCAGGGGCTATTCAGCGCTTTTCTTTCTGGACAACCCGCTGGCCGGTGCCCTGCTGATAGCAGGGACTTTCGCCTACCCCAATATCGGCGGCGCCGGGTTGCTGGGTGCCCTGGTCGGTCTGCTAGTGGCGCGCGTGTTCGCCTTCCCCGATGCACGCAACAACACCTTTGTCCTCAACAGCCTGTTGGTTGGCCTGTCACTGGGTGCCTTCTACAAACTGGGGATTAACCTGGCTGTCCTGATCGCTGCGGGCGCGACCCTGGCAGTGTTCGTCAGCGCCGCCATCTCCGATCTTTTCTGGCGCGAGGAGCACCTGCCAGTATTGGTGATCCCATTTCTGATAGTCGCGGCGATCACCGCTCTGGTGGCCAGGCAACTTGTGGGCCTCACGCCATTTGTCGGTTACAGCGAGTTCACTATAGGCTTCCTCCCCAACCGTGTGAACGAGTTTCTCAGCTTGCTGGGGGCAACCTTCTTCACGCTACACCCGATGGCCGGCGCCATCGTTCTCGCCGTAATCGCCTGGCATTCCCGCTACCTGGCGCTATTGGCTATCGCGGCTGTGCTGGTAGGCCAGCTGGTATTGCTCGCACTGGATGTGAACCAGCAGCCACTGCTCATCGCCTGGGCGGGTTTCAACCTGGTGCTGACCGCTATCGCTATAGGCGGGATTTATACGGTACCTGGCCTGGCGAGTTTCCTGAGTGCCATGCTGGCCACTGCACTTACGGGGCTGCTGTTGATCGCCTGCCAGAACCTGTTATTCATCCACGGCCTGCCGCTAATCGCCCTTCCCTACATTAGCGTCACCCTGGTATTCCTAATGGCGCTGCGGACAAGGCTCAGTATCGCGCCCCCCCGGCTGGTAACACAATCCGGTATGCCCGAACAGAACTACGAGCGGTCCAGGCTGGCGCGGGTGCGCAACGGCGACATCAACAGCGTGCCGCTGCTGTTGCCGGTTTTTGGCCATTGGCAAGTCTATCAGGGCTTCAATGGGGAGCACACGCACAAGGCACCCTGGCAGCACGCCCTGGACTTCTACATGACCGAGGATGGCAAAAGCTTTTCTGGGGATGGGGACGCGCTGGAGGACTTCTATTGTTTTGGCCTGCCGGTATTGTCACCCGTCCACGGCCAGGTCGCCAGGGTGCGCGACTACCTGGC
>JARFQU010000089.1 GCA_029287595.1 Halioglobus sp.
CACCCAGGGTGAAAAGAAAATGGATTACAAGAATGGGCCGCCAACTGCTGCGCAGCTGAGCAAAGAGTGTGGCAATGTTCATGTCGTCTCCCGCTTATACCTAATCAACACTAGCACGGATTGCGTCGATCTCCAGAATCGCTTTAGCGCAGGCAAGTCAGCGTGATTGTCTGTGTGGGGTTGCCTGAGGATGACAGCTGCAAGTTATCTGCGGCGTTAGCGCTGGTACCTGAGTATCACTCCCTGAAACGGCTTGTCGAGATAGTCGTCTTGTAAGGCCGGGCCCTGCTCATGGGAAAATCCCAGGCTGACCATTTTCTTACTGAAGCGCGCATGGTTTTTACGTCCTGGGTCAACGATGATCACCTCGCAGCGGTTCAGGGCGTGCTGCACGATAAAATCCGCCAGTAGATCGCCATGTTCGGCTTCATACAGGATGTCGCTGCCTATGATGAGGTCGAATTTGCCCAGCCCGCTGCTCGAGTCATTCCAGTCGCTGCGAATAAACGGGATTTCTCGGCCACCATTAAGCGCCACATTTTCCTGCAGAAACGCCCCGGCTTCCGGGTGGTAGTCGGTGGCGGTAATGTCGGCTCGTCGCTGGCTGAGCAGGTGGCTGGACAGGGCCATACCGCAACCGACTTCCAGTATGCGTTTGCCGGAGATGCTAAAGTCAGACATAACATGCGCCAGTACCTGGCTGGAGTCCCAGACGATGCCGAACAATGACCAATTGGCGGAAGTGATGCCAAGGTCGAAGGCCACGTCGTCGCTGTCCAGATACTGCTGATTGTCGCGTAAGGTGCGCAGGTGAACATCCCGTTCACCGAACTCAAAAGTCCGGTAACGGAAACGAAGGGGAACTTCTGGACCGCGATATGGCTGGTTGATAGTCCCTGAAACCTGCTGGTGGTTGTGTGAGTCACCACCATAGCGCGAACCCCTGCTGTTAACCAGCCATTCCTGGTGTGGTGATTTGGGCTTTCGCTGTGGCTATGCCAGGCGTAAACTGAAGGACTCGCCGTTACCATGTTGGAGTTGACAGTGCAAAACGTGGAAGTTTACTGGTCATTTCGCAGCCCGTATTCCTATCTGGCTACACCTGGCATGTCGGAAATACAGGAAAATTATAATGTCGCGGTAAACCTGCGGGTGGTACTGCCGATTGCGGTGCGCGCGCCGGAGCTGCTGTTCAATCCGCAGAATGCCAACCGCACCCGTTATATTCTTCTCGACTGGGCGCGCCGTGCAGATTTTCTTGGTATGCCTCACGTCGTCTGGCCTTTCCCCGATCCCGTGGTGCAGGATTTAAAGACCATGGAGATCGCCAAAGAACAGCCCTATATCTATCGTTTGAGCGCGCTGGGTGTCGAAGCCCAACGGCAGGGCAGGGGTTGCGATTTTGCGGCACAGGTCTCGAGCCTGATATGGGGTGGCACCCATGGCTGGGACCAGGGCGATCACCTTGCCCGCGCTGCCGAGCGCGCCGGCCTGGACCTGGCGTTGATGGAGAGTGCCATAGACGGTGGCGATCACCTGAGCGAGATCGACGATAACCAGTCAGCGCTGGACGCGGCGGGTGCCTGGGGTGTGCCCACCCTGGTATTTAACGATGAGCCTTTTTTTGGCCAGGACCGTATCGACACGCTGTGCTGGCGCCTGGATCAGCACGGGCTGCACAAAACCTGATTACTTTTGTGAGGGCCTGCACGCAAGGCGAGCAAAGGAATACAGAGGCCCTGGCCATTCAGTCATCGATATCAATCGGGTAGGGAAGATGGTACATGCCAGCGGCACCCTGGCTCATCATCTCGATGCTCTGGCGTCGGTCGTCGGTGCGCAAAAGACTCGCGAACAGGCGATTATTCTCCCCGGCGATATGCAGCGGGCCGTCTTCCAGGGCCGCAAGTCCTTCCTTGGCAACGTCTTCTGCGCGCATCGCGTGTTCCCCCATGTCGATGCCCGAGCGCGTCATGGCAGGGGTATCTGTCGCCCCGGCGATCAACCCCAGCACATTCACACCGTAGGGTTTCAGTTCCGCCCACAGCGCTTCGGCGAATACGATGTCGAAGGCCTTGGTCGCCGTATAGGTGGCGATATAGGCACCACCTGTCAGGCCGCTCATGGAACTCAGTAAAATGATGCCGCCGCGACGGCGCTCGCGCATCGGGCCACCCAGGTGATAGCACAGGGTCACCGGGCCATTGCAGTTCAGCTGTACCAGTTGCCGTGCCTTTGCCAGGGAGTCATCGTGGAACAGGGCGGCGCCGTGCATGGCGCCGGCGTTGTAGACCAGCAGACCGATTTCCAGCTCTGCGGTCAGCTCCGCAAGCGTTTCTTCGAGCGCTTCTTCCGCCAGATCAAGGCTGGCGGTGCGCACCTCCACCGGGTATTCGCTGAGCAACTGCTTGCGCGCAGCGGCCAGTGGCTCCGGTCGGCGTGCGAGCAGTAGGAGATTGATACCGGCCGCCGCAATGCGCCTGGCGAACTCCAGTCCAATGCCCTCGCTGCCGCCGGCTATCAATGCCCAGGGGCCATAGTGCGTTTTGAAATCCGCTGTCATGGTTATCTCTCTCTGCCTGGGGCTTTGCAGCGCTTATACATTGGCGATAATTCTGTCCTGGTAGTCACAAATAAACCTGCGCATGGAATCCATGTCAGTGTTGCCTGCTTCAAAGGCGGCCACCACCAGGCGCTGTGTCCCCAACGCGGCATAATCGCGCACCAGTTCCAGGTCAAAGGTTCCCCCTGGCCGATAACTGTGTGGCCATACCGTGAGGGGCAGGCTGTCCGGGTCGCGCCCACATTGCTGTGCCGCGTCGCGCATGGTGCCAACCCTCAGCGCCAGATCCTGCGGACCGATGGTATAGGGAAAATAGCCGTCACCCCGGGTGCCGGCGCGCCTGGCGGCGGCCTCGGAGCTGCCGCCGATTACAAAGGGCACACCACCTTCCTGAACCGGTTTGGTGTCACAATAGACCCTGTCGAAACGGGTGAACTCACCGTGGAAAGTGGCCGGGTCGTCGCGCCACAGGGTGCGCATGGCGTCCAGCATTTCGTCCAGGCGCGCGCCGCGTTTGGAGTAGGGTACCCCGCAGGCCGCATACTCTTCCTTCTGCCAACCGATGCCTATGCCTACCTGCAAACGGCCCGCAGACAGGGCGTCTACGGTCGCCAGGCGCTTGGCCATGATCGCGGCATTATGCTGAGGGCCAACCAGTACGCCTGTGCCAAGTGTCAGCTTGTCGCTGTGTGCTGCAGCGAAGGTTAGCCAGTGCAGCGGGTCGGGCATCATGGTGTCCGGTGCCACCGGTGCACGCCCGTCTTCCGAGTACTCGTACAGGGGTTCGTAGTCCTCGGCCATGATCACATGCTCCGGCATCCATACGGATTCCACCGCCTCGTCCTCCAGCAGGCGCACGAACTGTGCGACCCATGTGGGGTCGGTGCTGACTGCTTTTTCGCACAGGGGGATTACACCCAGTTCCATGGTGTTCTCCTGTCAGGTTTTTTATCCATGTAATTTTACCCACAGGGATTTCGGTCCGCGCAGCACGGCCTGGGTGATCTCCACGGGATGTTCGCTGCTCAACGCCATCTCCGGGAAGCGCTGGAATAACAGCTCGATTGCGCATTCAAGTTCCTGGCGGGCCAGGTGTGAGCCCAGGCAGAAATGTTCTCCGTGACCAAAAGCGAGATTCTTGTTGCTGCGCTCGGGGTCGAACTCCCGGGGGTTGGCGAAGACTTCGGGATCGTTATTGGCTGCGGTAATACCGAACAATATCCAATCGCCTTCGCGGATGTGAGCCCCACCCAGTTGCGTATCCTGGCTGCACATCCGCGGCAGCAGGGCAGTAGGGGGCTGCCAACGCAGCCCCTCCTGAACCAGGGCGTGGCGCTGTTCATCGCTACCTCGCGCCAGCTGTTTCATTCCCGGAGTCTCCAGAATGGCGTACAGCAGTGACCCGAGCATTTTGTAAGTCGTGTCGGAACCCGCGGGAAACAGCAGCCTGCAGAAAGACAAAATTTCCTCGTCGTCCAGCTGTTGCCCTTCAATTTCCGATAACGCCAACACGGAAATAACATCATCCGCCGGCGCTTGCCGGCGATCCGCGATCAGTGGCAACAGGTAGTCATCGAATTCTGCCTTGGCCTGCAGCGCACCCTCGGGATCCCAGGGGAAGTCGATTATTTTCAGTGCCCACGACAGGCATTGGTCGTCGTCGTGGATAGGGATGCCGAGCATGCGGGTGATGATTTTGAACGGATAGGGGCGGGCAAAGGCCTGCACCAGGTCAACCTGCTCCTGTCCCTGGATTTCATCGAGCAACAGGCGCGCCTGGCTGGCCAGCAATGGTTCCACCAGGGCGCGTATCTGGCGCGGGAAGAATGGCCGTGACACCAGTGCCCTGTTGATACGGTGCTGCTCTGCGGACATGGTCTGGATGGTCTTACCCATGGAGGGCTCGCTGTGGATACGGTAGGCCCGCGCGCACTCGAAGTGCTCCTCATCAGAGAAAGCCTGACGCAGTTGCTCGTAGCCGAGAATCAGCCAGGCGGGCTGCCGATGGTATATGACTGGCACCACAGAACCGTGTGGGCGCAGCTGGTCCAGGACCTGGTGGAGCTGGGGCAGCGCATCGTAGGCAAAATCAACATCCGGCAGCAGCGGCGGTAAGGCCTCAGTCATCTCATGGTTTCCAATTCTTGTGCAGGATATGGGCTGGTTCAGAGGATGTTTTACGTTTCACAGCCTGGTCGCCCAGCCACTCAATCCACTCGCCCCAGGAGGGCTGTTGTTGATCTTCACGCAATTGCTGCTGCCACACCCGCAGCTTGACGCACATCACCGAGACAATGCCGCCGGCCAGGTCCAGTACCAGATCCAGCGGGGCGATGCGTTTGAATACCAACAGCCCCATGGTTTCAAACGAGGTGACCAGGGTCACCGCGGCGCGCTCGTATTGGCTGCCCATAGCGCGCAGTTCCTCTCGCGTTATGCCGTCGGGCAGGGGTTGCAACAGGGTAATGGCCGCGGCCAGGTCGCGGCCGTAGAAGGTCTGCGCCAGGTTGATGGCCACCGCGTCGCGCTGTTGCCGCCGCAGGTGTCGAATCTGTATCCAGCCGACAATGAGACCGGTGATGATACTGCCGGCGCCGATAATCTCGGCGATATTGGCCCAGGTGCCCAGGCTGAAGTCTGTCATGGTAGCAGTGCCCCCACCTATACGTTACCAGTAGGTGCCGCGGCCGTTAATACACAGGCGCAGCACGCCGGGAATGTTCAGTATAGTTATAAACCCGGTGGTGAAGCACTATTGCACGATATTGTTAAGCCAACTGATCCCGGGAGTGGGGCGCTGCGTAGTCGATATCCGGACCCACCGGTACCACGCCGGTGGGGTTGATGGTGTGGTGAGAGGCGTAGTAATGGCGCTTGATGTGATCAAAATCCACCGTGGCTGCAACACCGGGCAACTGGTAGATGTCGCGCACATAACCCGGCAGGTGCTGGTAGTCCTCCAGGCGCTGGCGATTGCATTTGAAATGCCCATGATAAACCGCGTCAAAGCGGATCAGGGTGGTGAACAGGCGAATATCCGCCTCGGTAAGCGCCGCTCCCAGCAGGTAGCGATTATCGGCCAGGTGGTCATCGAGATGGTCCAGTTCAGCGAAAACCTCAGCATACGCCTCCTCGTAAGCCTCCTGGCCGGTGGCGAAACCGGCGCGGTACACACCGTTGTTAATCGCCGGGTAGATCCGTTCATTCCAGGCGTCAATATCGGCGCGCAGGGCGCCGGGGTAGAAATCCCTGTCGTTGACGGTGATGTCATTAAACGCACTGTTGAGCATGCGAATAATATCGGCCGATTCATTGCTGACGATGGTGCCCAGTTGTTTATCCCACAGAATGGGTACTGTGCTGCGCCCGGTATAGTCACTCCGGGCTGCCGTGTAAATCTCATGGTGGAATTGGCGGTCGGCGAGGATGTCGCCAGTACTGCCTTCTTCCCTGTTATAGGTCCAGCCCTGGTCCAGCATGATAGGGCTGACTACCGAGATGTCGATGTGCGATTCCAGTCCTTTCAGCGCGCGCATGATCAGCGTGCGATGGGCCCAGGGGCAGGCCAGTGACACATACAGGTGGTAGCGCCCCGATGCGGCGGCGTGGCCGCCATTACCGGTGCTGCCGGCGCTGCCGTCTGCGGTGACCCAGTTGCGAAACTGGGCGCTCTCACGCACAAAGCGTCCCTTGGAAGAAGCGGTGTCGTACCACACATCCTGCCATTGCCCTTCGACTAACATACCCATCTTTACTTACTCCTGTGCTGGATGTTCGCGGGGTTCTTTCCCGTTGCAGATGGCATAGTAGTTTCTAATAAAAAGAATATAAATCGCAAAAATAAGGCAATATAGTTCGAATTAATCGAATTTAAAATGATTCCTGGTAGGCGGATGCTTCTTTGATCAACAGTTTGGCCAGGTGCCGCGTTGCGGGTCCGCAGTGGTCTTCTTCCGCGTAGGTCAGGTACAGGGTAGAGAACCGACGCGAACCCTGTTCCAGCGGCAGTTCGGCAAGGTCGCCGCTTTTTACCAGTGGCGCTACTCGCGATGCGGGCAGCCAGGCGAAACCCATGCCGCGACGAATCATGTCCACCGAGGTTGCCACGTGGCTGACTGTCCAGCGCTGCTCCGCGCCTAACCAGCCAGAGTCAATGCGCTGGCCCAGTGCTGAGTCGCGTATCACGATCTGCCGCTGCCCCGACAGGTCTGACAGGTTGAGCGCGCGGCGCAGTTGCTGCAGAGGGTGGTCCGGGTGGGCCACGGCGATAAACTGGGCCTGCATGATCGGTTCTCCGAGAAACCCCTGTGGCACCTTGCCGGCGATCAGTAACTGCGCTTCACCCGCCAATAACTTCTCCGGGCCGCCGGACAGGATGGTTTCGAGCAACTGCACCCGGGTATTGGGGTAATCCTGCGACAGCGCCTGCAGTGCATTGGTGAGGAATTCCGGGGGAAACACTTCATCTACAGCGATACTGATCTCCGCCTCTATACCTTGCGCCAGGCCCCCGGCGATTTCTTCCAGCTGCTGTGCCTGTAGTAAGAGCTGATCTGCGCGTCGCAGCATCAGTGCCCCGGCCTCGGTGAGGCGCGCCTTGCGGCCCACTACCTCCAGCAGGGGCAGTCCCAGCTGGTCCTGCAGTTTGTGTACCGCGTAATTAATCGTGGACTGACTCTTGTGTATCGCTGCGGCTGCCTGGGCAAAACCACCGTGGCGTACAACCGCCTGCAACATGCGCCATTGGTCCAGGGTTGTTTTATTCATCGACGGCATTACCTTTCTATTAATTAGAATAATATATGCTGTATTATGCGATTAAATTTCGAATAAATCGAGTATATGATCAGCTCATCAACAATCTGGAGTCAATCATGAAGCAGCGCAGCATTCAGGAAGTTCGCCAGGCCCACCCCAGCAGGGACGGGGATGGCGTGGCCATTCAGCGCATAGCCGGTATGCAGCACGCGGGTATGGACCCGATCCTGATGATCGATGAATTACGCTCGGAGCACCGGGAAGATTTTGCCGGTGGCTTTCCGCCCCACCCCCATCGCGGCATGCAAACCCTCACCTATATGAAGTCCGGTGGCATTCAGCACCGGGATAACCAGGGTAACCAGGGAGAGATACGCGGTGGTGGTGTCCAGTGGATGTCGGCCGGGCGGGGCGTGATTCATTCGGAGATGCCGACACAGGACAGCGATGGTCTGCACGGTTTTCAATTGTGGATCAACTTGCCGCGGGCCTTGAAGATGAGCCCGCCGGCCTACCGCGATATACCACAGCGGGCGCTGGCGCATGCCGTGGACGATACTCTGTCCCTTACGGCTATTGCCGGTAACTGGCAGGTACAGGACATTGCATTAGAGGGCCCCCTGCAAGAACTGGCCGGGCTGGCCGCTATTGCGGATTTACAGATCCAGCCCGGCGCTACGGTCGCGGTCGCGACCCCGCCAGGTGAATCGGTGCTGGGCTACATTTACGAAGGCGCGGTGGTACATGAGGAAAGTACGCTGGGCGCGCAGCTGCTGCTGATCACCGGCCGTGGTGGCGACAGCTGGGCTATCCGCGCTGGCGAGCACGGCGCCAGCTTATTGCTGCTGCGTGGTGAGCCCCTTGCAGAACCCGTCGCCCACTACGGCCCCTTTGTTATGAACACTTCCGCGGAGATTGAGCAGGCCCTGCAGGACTATCAATCCGGACAATTTGCCTGAGGGTTTCCCTAGAGGCCTTCTATGCGCATGCCTTCCGCCTGCAACAGCGGTTTCAGATCCCGGTAAGCGGCTGGCGTCTTGTTCAGGGGAATAGAGGGAAACAGGTGGTGCACCAGGTGGTATTCCATGCCCGCTGAGAGCAGGGTGCCCACGGGCGATTTCCAGCCCCGGGTGTCGCGGTAGCGGCCGGTTTCCCGCATGGGATGGTGCGGAGCCCAGGACAGTGTCACGGGGGTGTAAATGAAGGCTACCCACATGGGCAACCACCACAGCATCAAGGCTTCCAGGGCAAAGCCGCTCCAGCACAGTGCGGCCATGGCGATCCAGGCGAAGCGCTGCAGCAGGAAAGCTTCCATTTTCAGTTTTTCTGATGCCGGGGAGTCGTCCAGGACCCCAGTGGCGGTGGCACCCACCTTGCCGGGTTGGTGACTCCACCATGCGGCGCGCACAGCCCCCCAGATGGTATCCGCTTGCATGTACAGGTCCGGATCCTTGTCGGGGGTATTGGCGTAAGCGTGGTGTTTGAGATGGATGGCCCGGTGGACCCGGTAGGGCAGCATCATGGGAAACGCGGAGGTATGCCCGATTAATTCATTGAGCCAGCGCCAGGGTTTGTTGGGCCGTGCGATGTTGCCATGCTGGGCTTCATGGGTGGGCAGGTAGCAGTAACAGATCACCAGGGTGGCCAGCAGTGAACCCAGCCACAGTGGAATATATTGCAGGTGGACCAGCGGAAACAGCGACAGCCACAGCGCGAAGCCGCCCAGGCCCCAGATCACCATGAACCAGGGAAAGCCGCCGATGTACTGCCTGGCGATCTCGCGCTCTTGCTGCAGGCTCAAAACCAGCGCCCCCGCACTTTGGCCACGTAACCCCAGACCAGGCCCAGGGCGATCATTGCCGGTAAATTGATGTCCAGCGCGGCTGACCACATCGGGGCAAACACCAGACCCCCGAAAAATACGGGTCCCCAGGGCATCACTCTTTCAATAACATTCTGCATAGAGCCAGTATAGACCCCCGTGTGCGTTAGCGACCACTCAGAAGTTGCTTCTGTCCCGACATCACCTGGCGGGTGGCGGCGAATACCGACATCTCCGGTTCGGGTTGGCCCGTGCGCCCCAGGGCGTCGATCTGCGCGTAGAACCAGTAAATCACACCGAAAGTGGCCATGGCGCGCAAGGTCTTGATGCGATTGAGGAAGGACAGCCAGGGGGGGAACATCGACAGCTGCGCCTCGTAGCGGGGGAGTTCCGCCTCGCCCTGCAACAGTTTGTTGGGGGCGTCGGTGACCACGCACATGGGCCGACCCAGGCCTATCAGGTCAGCACCGCCGCTCTCGACGGCCTGTTCCATGACCTCGCGGCGGCGAAACCCCCCGGTGACCATCAGCGGAACCGACACTTTTTCCCGCATGGCCAGGGCGAAATCCACGAAATAGGCCTCGCGCATCTGGGTGGACTGTTTGACATGCTGGGGCTCCTCTTCTTCTGACCCCTCGATGCCCATCAGTTTCGGTTGTTCGTAGGTGCCACCGGAAATTTCGATCAGGTCCACGCCGGCCTGCTGCAGCCACTGGGCAACCTGCAGGCTGTCCTCGAAGGCGAAGCCGCCTTTCTGGAAGTCAGCACTGTTGAGCTTGACTGCCACCGGGAAATCCGGACCTACCGCGGTTCTTACCACGGCGACAATATCCAGCAGGGCGCGGGCGCGATTTTCCAGGGAACCGCCATACTGGTCACTGCGCAGATTGCTGCGCGGGCTGAGAAACTCGGAGAGCAGGTAACCGTGGGCGGCGTGGACCTGCACACCGGTAAAGCCGGCTTCTTTCACCGCGGCGGCACATACACCGAAGCGACGCACGATTTCCTCGATCTCCGCAATGGTCAGCGCCACCGGTTCCCCAAACTGCCCGCCAGGTAAGCCCAGTTTTACCGCCGATGGCGCTTTGGGGTGCGGGTTGACGTTTTTCTGGGTTTGCCGCCCCGCGTGGCTGATCTGTGCCCAGAAATGATTGCCGTTGCGGGTCGCCGCGGCTGCCCAACTGGCGAGCGCCTTGCGCATGGCATCATCAGGCTCGCGGTCAATCACCACGTTTCCGGGACGCTCCAGGTGATCCGCATCTACCTGGATATTACCCGATAGCAACATGCCGGCGCCGCCGTCACTCCACAGCCCGTAGAGACGTTCCAGCTCCGGGGTGGGAACACCGTGGGGGGTGGCCAGGCCCTCGGTCATTGCTGCTTTTGCCAGACGATTGGTTAGGGTGACGCCGCAGGGCAGAGACAGGGGCTGGGACAGGAGGTCGGACATTGCAATGGCCTATAGCGTTGTTGTTTTCGAGGGGAGAGTATACGCGATGCCTGGCATGGAGGCTAAGTGGTGCGCCTGCCGGCGCGTTTAGAGCGGGAACAAAAAAGGCAGCCGCGGCTGCCTTGGGTATGGCCTGCCCTGTAGTGTTACCAGGTGCGCTTCAAGGTCAACGAGATATTGTCGCGATCCTTGATAAAGGCCGAGGTGCCATTACCTTGCGGGCCAAAATACACATTGTAGTTGGCCGAGACTCTCCAGACTTCATTGATTAGAAATTCGGCACCGATGCTGCCGTTGCCGACCTCCTCATTGCCACCGGCCGAGTTCGGAGTTTGTTCCCCATCAATCGCATAGCTGACGCTCATTGGCAGGGTGAGATCCCAGCCCGCGAATACCTGGTACCAGGTCGGCCGGAATACGGCGCCGACATGGGACGTCCAGCGGTCTTCATGAATGAGGGGGTTGGTTTTCTCCTCGAAGTCGCCGTAGCTGTCCAGCTTGGAAAAGGTGGCCTCGACGATATAGGTGCCGCCTTCCCACAGGCCCCAGTCGCCATTGAGCAGACCAAAGCCGTTCATCACCACGTGCAGGGTGTCACCGGTGGGGCCCGGGTAATTACCGGGATCCACTTCACTACCCATAACGGGTGCGCTTAGTGATTCGGCTAGTCCGGGGTTCAGGGCGTTGTTGTTGCGGTAGACAAAGTCAGCTCCCCAACTGATGCCCAGCCACTCCTTCGACAGGGAAATACCGAAGGTGTCGATATCATCCTTGTACACCCAGCCGTAATGGCCCAGGAGCACGGCATTGGTTTGCCGCGCCAGGTCATTTTCCTTATCCGTGGCGTCCCCGATTGTGGCGTACAAGCCACTGGTTAGACGGTCCGTAGTATTCATGTAGATAAACGATGTCTCCAGGCCCCAGGGTTCAATGTAGTACTGCACGTTGATACCCCAGTCACCGGAATCCTTGCTTTTGTAGTCAGTGGACTTGAAGCCTATCCTGGGTGCATCGACACCCCATTCGCCGCCCGTGCCGGGAATTACCGTCAAAAACTCGGAGTTTTCGGTCAGTGCCTCGTTGAGGCTGAAATAGGTGCCGCCTTCTGCCCAGCGCAGGGGCACAAACTCGAAGGCGTAAAATCCATTGAGGGTCAGGTTTTCAGTCAGCTGGACCACCGAGGAGATCTTGCCGTTGGGCATAAACAGCTCTTTTGCCTCTGAGCCGGGGCTGCCAAAGCCCTTGGCTAAATCCAGGGCTGCCATGGAACCGGCAAAACCATGAATGGCACCGGTCGACAGGAAAGTCTGTCCCCAGTAAAGGGTGTGGCGCCCCACGCGGACATTGGCGGACACATCCCCAAAATCGAGGTTGGCAAACACAAACGCATCCAGTAACTCGCCGCCCCGGTAGTGCAGGTCTTCGGCGTCATCGGTGTATTCACCCGGCTTGACGGTCAGCGAACCCCAGGTCGAATAGGCTGAAGGAAAGCCCTTGGTCGGCCCGTTTTCGGGGTGGTCGCTGTCTTCGTAGGCGAAATCGTACCAGCCCGCCCCGCTGATACGAAAGCCAAAACTTTCCCTCCAGATAACATCCACCTCAGACAGCAGGTCGATACGGGTGCTGACGAGGCCGCCGCCGCTGCGGTCGACCGAATACGTGGCGTCGTCAGATATCGCCGCTGCGGTGCTGGGTTTGGAGAAGGCGGGATCGTAAATGTCTTTATCCTGGCTGGCCACGCGGCTCATGATGTTGCCTTTGACCGTGTTGTCCCAGCGTATTTCCCAGTCGTCCGGGGTGTCGAGTTCAAAGGCTGTCGCCTGGGTGCCGAAGGCGCCGATGACGGCAAGAGCCAGTAGTGATTTGTTCATGGAAGTTTCCTCTGCAGCTATTATTTTTATGACTGCGCTAACGCTGTGGGGCGTCGGCGAGCCTTGCAAGGTCGCTAAAGGTCATCCGTGATTCTGTTAGCATTATTTTTCATGGAACGGGGCTAAGTATACACCCTGTCACGCAGATCGGCGACCTGGCGCGCCTGGGCGCGACGTGGCACAGTCGTTAGTGTTCCGCGGCCTGTCCGCGGGATGGTCAGGAAACGGTGTTATTGCTGCTGGCAGTAGCCCGCCGCGGTGGCTATCATTGGGCGTCTGCCAAAAACATAATATGAGAGAAATTGCATGCCACTTAGCCAAACCACCGCGCCGGTACTTGCCCTGATCCTGTCCTTGGTGCTGCCTGCCTGCAGCAATGAACCCGATCCGGCAATCGGTGAGCCGGCCGCTACCGCAGCGCAGCCTGCTCCCGCCACGGTCTCTATGCCTTTAGACGACACCGCTGCTGTGGCCGCCGTCGATACTCTTCGTCTGCTGGCCGCCGATGCGGAACCCGGCAGTTGGATGTCTTATGGCCGCACCTACAGCGAACAGCGCTACAGCCCTCTAAACAAGGTCGACGCGAAAACCGTAAGTGACCTGGGTCTGGCATGGAGCTTTGATTTCAATACCACCCGTGGCATAGAGGCGACCTCTATCGTAGTGGACGGGGTGATGTACACCACCTCTTCCTGGAGTATCGTGCACGCGCTGGATGCGCGCACCGGTAAGCACCTGTGGACCTATGATCCCCAGGTCAACAAGGCCAAGGTAAAACACGGCTGCTGTGATGCGGTCAATCGCGGTGTGGCAGCCTGGGAGGGACAGGTGTTTGTCGGTGTCTTCGACGGCCGCCTGGTGGCGCTGGATGCGGCCACCGGGAAGGTTAACTGGGAAGTGGCCACGGTAGACCCCGCACTGCCCTATACCATCACCGGTGCGCCGCGGGTCATCGACGGCAAGGTGCTGATAGGCAACGGTGGTGCGGAATTCGGAGTGCGCGGTTTCATCAGCGCCTATGCTGCCGACAGCGGCAAGATGGTGTGGCGTTTCTACACGGTGCCAGGAGATCCCAAGCTTGGCTTTGAAAACAAGGCCATGGAAATGGCGGCCCAGACCTGGAACGGTAAATGGTATGACCTGGGCGGTGGCGGTGGCACGGTGTGGGACGCCATGGCCTATGATCCGGAACTGGACCTGCTGTACTTTGGCGTCGGCAACGGAACCCCCTGGAATCGTGAAATACGCTCCCCCGGGGGCGGTGACAACCTGTTCCTTTCCTCCATTGTGGCGGTGCGTCCTGCGACCGGGGAATACGTGTGGCACTACCAGACCACCCCCGGGGAGAGCTGGGACTATACCGCTACCCAGCATATTATCCTGGCGGACATCGAGCTGGACGGCAAAACCCGCAAGGTGCTGATGCAGGCCCCCAAGAACGGCTTCTTCTACGTGCTCGATCGCACCGATGGCACCCTGTTGAGCGCCAACAACTATATCGATATCACCTGGGCCACCCATGTGGATATGGAGACCGGACGCCCGGTGGAAGCGGAGGGCGCCCGTTATATAGACTCCCCTCTGGCGGTCACCCCGTCCTACCTGGGAGGGCACAACTGGCACCCCATGTCTTTCAGTCCGCAAACGGGCCTGGTTTATATACCGGTGCTGGATTTTGCGGCCAACTATGGCCAACCCGAGGAGTTTGTTTACCGCCCTGGAGTCGCCAATACGGGCACCAGCGGCATCATTGGCAGCCTGCCGGATGCACAGGCTGAGCGCGATGCCATACGCCCGCTGATGAAGGGCCGCCTGCTGGCGTGGGACCCGCGCACCCAGAGCGAAGCCTGGCGGGTGGAACACAATGGCCCGTGGAACGGGGGTACCCTGGTGACCGCCGGTAACCTGGTGTTCCAGGGTACCGCCGATGGCAAATTTGTCGCTTTCAGTGCTGACAAGGGAGAAACCCTGTGGGAGTTTCCCACCCAGACCGGCGTGGTGGCGCCGGCTGTTACCTATGAGATCGACGGTGAACAGTATGTGTCGGTGAATGTCGGCTGGGGCGGCGCCTATGCCCTGGTCTTTGGTGAATATGTGCAGTCCGACAGCATGCCCAACGTCAGCCGGGTATTGACTTTCAAGCTGGGTGCCGACGGTAAATTGCCGGAGGTAAACTGGCGGCCAACGGTGGTATTTAATCCGCCGCCCCGGGTGGCGCAGGAGGCGGTTGAGCACGAGGGCTTTGGCCTTTACCAGGACATCTGCATGGGTTGTCATGGCCTGAATGCCGTGTCCGGATTGATCATCCCGGACCTGCGCGGTTCGGCCTGGTTGCACGATGCGGATGGCTGGAATTCCGTAGTGCGCGAGGGCCTGCTCAGCAAGAATGGCATGGCCAGCTTTGGCGGGCATATCACCCGGGAGGAAAGTGAAGCGATACGTGCCTATGTTATCCAGCAGGCCTGGCGGGGAAAGGAACTCCAGGAGGGCGTAGCGATTGGGGACTGATGCCGTCGCCGACAGGGCCAATCGCGCGAGACACGATCTATATCAATAACAGCGTGGGTCACTGCTCCCACAATAGGCGGCCATGGGCATAGACATCCACAAGACCAGTTTCACTGCGCAGGACTACCGTGCGTTCCAGCAGCGGCTGGAAGAAAATCTGGATGCCCTGGCCCGACTGGCGCAGGATCCGGAGTTTGCCCGGGGTCATGCATCCCTGGGTGCAGAGCTGGAAATGTACGTGGTGGACGACGCTGGCAGGCCACTGCACGCCAACCAGGAGATCCTGGCCGACTCGGGAGACCCGCAGCTCACCCTGGAGTTGAATCGTTACAACCTGGAATTCAATCTTTCCCCTTACCGTTTTGACCAGCAACCCTTTGCCGCGACGGAGCGCGAGATCCTGCAGCGCATGAGCGGTTTGCGTGAGGTTGCGGCGCGTCACGGTGGGCGGATCGTCCCCATAGGTATTTTGCCCACGCTGCGCAAATCGGATTTCGGCAGCCACTCTATTACCGACCGGCGCCGCTATCACGCCCTGGTGGCGCAATTGATTCAGCGCCGCGGTGGACAGTTCCGCATCGATATCAACGGCGAAGACCCCCTGCAACTGGATATGGAAGATATTACCCTGGAAGGGGCGAACACCTCTTTCCAGGTGCACTTGCGGGTCAATCCCGAGGATTATGCCGATACCTTCAACGCCATCCAATTGATGACGCCCCTGGCGGTGGCGCTGGCGGCGAACTCGCCGACCCTGTTCGGGCACTCGCTGTGGCACGAGACCCGTATTCCCCTGTTCAAGCAATCCATAGATACCCGTCGGGTAGATCGCTACACCTGGAATGAGCCTGCCCGGGTGAGCTTCGGCCAGGGCTGGGCCAGGCGCGGGGCGGGGGAGTTATTCCGGGAAGTGGTGCGTATTTATCCGCCGCTGTTGCCCATCTGCGCACCGCGCTCGCCAGCCCAGGAGAAGGCGGCCGGCCAGACACCCTCGCTTGCCGAGTTACGCCTGCACCAGAGTACGGTGTGGCTGTGGAATCGCCCGATCTACGACGATGCCGATGGCGGCATGTTGCGCATTGAAATGCGCGCGCTGCCGGCGGGGCCCACTGCGGTAGATATGGTGGCCAACGCAGCCCTGCTCATTGGCCTGGCATGCGGGATAAGAGGGCAGCTAACCGAACTGCTGCCGGCGCTGCCGTTCAATATGGCAGAGTACAATTTCTATCGCGCCGCCCAGCATGGCCTGGGCGCCAGAGTGGTATGGCCGGAGCCCGGACAGTCCGGTTATCGTGAACAGGCGATATGCGATGTAATAGAGCGCATGTTGCCCGTGGCCTTCGCGGGGCTCGCTGCGCTGGGAATATCCGGCGAAGAGTCATCGCGCTACCTGGGGGTGATTGAAACCCGCCTGGCGCGGCGCCGCAGCGGGGCGATCTGGCAGCAACAGAAATTGGCCCAGCTGAAAAAGAACATGCCGCTTGAAGCCGCACTGCATCAATTACTGGAGGAATTTATCAGTCACAGTGCAGCTAATACGCCTGTGGCCGAGTGGCCCCTATGAGACGATTCAAATTTATCCGCGATCCTCAGCCGGGAGACCTCGGCAACAACGTAGAGGAGTTTCTGCGCGGCCTGGGCGGTCCCGCCTGCCTGTTCCTCAGTGGTCGGGATGCCAGTCGCACCCGCGCGCTGGTCACCTTGCTGCACGGTAACGAACCTTCCGGCGCCATGGCGCTGTATCGCTGGCTGAAGAGCGGCAATCAACCCGCGGTCAACGTGGTCTGCGTGGTGGCTTCCGTGGTGGCGGCGCTGGAAAAACCATTATTTAGCCACCGTATGTTACCCCGTGCCCGGGATCTCAATCGCTGTTTTCGCGCACCCTTTGATGATGCCCAGGGTGCGCTGGCACAAGAGATCCTGGAGATACTGCGGGTACACCACCCGGAAGCGGTGGTGGATATGCACAATACCTCGGGTTCAGGTCCGTCCTTCGGTGTGTGTACCCACATGGATCGCCAGCACGATGCCCTGGTTTCCCTGTTTACGCAGCGGTTGATTGTTTCCGATCTGGGACTGGGCGCGCTGATGGAAATCAGTGAGCACTCCTATCCCACGGTTACGGTGGAAGTGGGAGGGCGGCTGGACGACGATGCCCATGCCCTGGCCTATGAGGGCATGTGCCGTTATTTCCAGGCGGAGAACGTGCTGGATGAGGGTGACACGGACTGGGGACTGGACCTGTTGCGCGACCCGATACGCCTGGAGCTGAACGAGCACGTGACCCTGACCTATGCTGATGAGCCCAGCAGCGATTATGACATCACCTTGCGCACCGATATTGAGCATCACAATTTCGGCGGTGTCACTACCGAGACCTTACTCGGCTGGGCCAGTGGCCCCGAACGCGAACTGTTTTTAGCCCTGGACGCGGGGGGGCGCTGTGCGGTAACCCGGCTGGTGCAGATCAGCGATGGCAAATTATACCCGGCGCAGCCGCTGAAATTATTTATGATCACCAATAATGCGGCGATCGCTCACTCAGACTGCCTGTTCTATGCGGTGGCGGATGACGGCAGTTCCATCGGCGGCTAGCACCGCGGTGGCCCGGCGAAAGTAGACCTGTCGCCAATTCAGGCGGGTTTTTCTCGCTCCCCCTGATTGACCACAATTAATTGAATTTGGGGCTTGCAATTCGATTTCAAACAACTGAGTATATATACAGTAGTTTTACTGTATAGCCAGGGGAGCACAGACGATGGATGCCAACAAAACGAAAGCACTGGAAGCCGCACTCACTCAGATTGAACGCCAGTTTGGTAAGGGCACGGTCATGCGCATGGGGGATCGGGAGCATGTCGCCATACCGGCGATTTCCACCGGTTCACTGGGCCTTGATATCGCATTGGGTATAGGTGGCCTGCCCAAGGGGCGCATCTGTGAGATTTATGGTCCGGAGTCATCCGGCAAGACCACCATGACCTTGCAGGTTATTGCCGAGGCACAGAAAGTCGGCGGCACGGCGGCCTTCATCGATGCCGAGCATGCGCTGGATCCTATTTATGCCGAAAAACTGGGCGTACAGATGGACGACCTGATCATGTCCCAGCCGGATACCGGTGAGCAGGCGCTGGAAGTGGCGGAGATGCTGGTGCGCTCCGGCGCGGTGGATGTACTGGTAATCGATTCGGTAGCTGCTCTCACGCCCAAGGCGGAAATTGAAGGCGAAATGGGGGACTCCCATGTTGGTTTGCAGGCCCGTCTGCTGAGCCAGGCCATGCGCAAGCTGACCGGCGCGATCAAACAGACCAACTGCCTGGTGATCTTTATCAACCAGATCCGCATGAAGATCGGTGTCATGTTCGGTTCTCCGGAGACCACCACCGGCGGTAACGCCCTCAAATTTTACTCCTCTGTGCGCCTGGATATCCGCCGCATTGGCGCGGTAAAAGATGGCGACGAGGTGGTCGGCAACGAGACCCGGGTGAAAGTGGTGAAAAACAAGGTGTCACCGCCGTTCAAGCAGGCCGAGTTTCAGATCATGTACGGCAAGGGCATCTACCACATGGGCGAGGTGATCGACTGGGGAGTCAAGCTGAGCCTGGTGGACAAGTCCGGCGCCTGGTATGCCTATAAGGGCGACAAGATAGGCCAGGGCAAGGCGAACGCGGCCAAGTTCCTGGAGGACAATCCGGCGGTTGCCAACGAGATCGAATCCCAGATTCGCGACCAGTTGCTCAACACCACGCCTCCACCCCGCAATGAGAAGCGTGTAGAAGATGCTCAGGTCGAGGCGGACGCGGACGCGGACGGCAAGTAAGCCGCTTAACCGCGGCCGGGTTCAATTTTTAAGGTGAATTTCCTTCCCCCCAGGCGTCGGGTATCCACTTACCCCCCTCTCATACCCGGCGCCTTTTTTCTTTCTCATGACCGAGCAGCACAGCGTAGCTGCTGAGTTCGGCAGTGATGCAGTGGCCCCCACTGCTATCAACCCGGCCGATGTGCGCCTGGCTGCCATGAACCTGCTGGCGCGTCGCGAGCATTCCCTGCATGAACTACGGCAAAAGCTGCAGCGCCGCTTCCCGGATGAGTCCGTCGTGGCCTCGGAATTAGCGCGACTGCAGGACGAGAACCTGCAGAGCGATGAACGCTATGCGCAAAGTTATTTGCGACAGCGTAGCGGTAGGGGTTATGGACCACAGCGCGTGCGCCGGGAGATGCGCGACAAGGGACTTTCCGACGAACAGATAGCCCATGCCTTCGCCACGGTAGAGGTAGACTGGTACGAACTGGCCGCCCAGGTAATGCAGAAAAAATTTGGTGCTGTGCCCGTGACAGAACTGAAAGAAAAAGCGCGCAGGCTGCGCTTTATGCAGTACCGCGGCTTCCACGGCGACCACTATCAACACCTACTTGAGCTTTAAGCTCCGGGATAGCCCAAACGGTAGCAAGCTCTTGGTAATTGATCTGTCGCATTGCCCGCAGTGTGAAATCCAAGTACTTTTCATCCTCTGGTCCTGGCAATAGATGAATTGGAGAGCACTCGATGGCTACCCTGACCTTTAACGGCGCGGCGCAGGAGGTTACCGGCTCCTGTTACCTGTTGGAAACCGCCGGGGGCGGGCGCATTCTGCTTGAATGCGGTATGCACCAGGGCGGCGACGCGGTAGAGCGTATCCAGGACGAGGAGTTTGCTTTCGATCCCAACGATATCGATGCGGTGCTGCTGTCCCATGCTCACCTGGACCATTCCGGTTTGTTGCCCAAATTGTTTCACGAAGGTTTCGCGGGGCCGATCATTTGTAGCCGGGCTACAGCAGAATTATTGGATGTGATGCTTCACGATTCAGTGGGTCTGTACCTGCGCGACCTGGAGCGCAACAATATTCGCAATGCCAGGCGAGGAAAGCCTCAAATCGAACCAGCGTTTGGTATGGAGGATGTGGAAGGTGTACTTGGCCTGTGCCAGGGGCATCGCTACGGGGAGGAGGTCTCCCTGGGTGACAGCGTAACGGTGCTTTTCCATGATGCCGGACACATACTCGGTTCCGCCATTGTTGAAGTGCGGCTGCAGGAAAAGGGCGAAGAAAAGATCCTGGTGTTTTCCGGCGACCTGGGTAAACAGGATTCCGTGTTGATGAACGAACCGGCCCTGCTGCATAAAGCCGATGTATTGTTGACGGAAAGCACCTACGGGGACCGTGAGCACCGGGGAGAGCAGGATTCACTGGAACAGTTGCGGGAAATTCTGCAGGAAACCTGGCGTCGCGGCGGGACGGTGATGATTCCCTCGTTTGCGGTGGGTCGTACCCAGGACATCCTGTTTCACCTGGGGTGCCTGCATCATCAGGGGGAATTGGATAACTGGGAGGTCTTCCTGGACAGCCCCATGGCGATAGCGGTGACCCGTGTGTACGATCGCTGGCTGCATATGCTGGACGGTGATGATGTGCGGCAGCTCAGTGATGTGCACAAGACCTCCCTGGAAAAATTCCTGCCCACCCTGAACCTGACACCGGATACTGAGCAGTCCATGGCCATCAACCGTATCAAGGGTGGCGCTATTATTATTGCCGGCAGCGGTATGTGTACCGGGGGGAGGATACGACACCATTTCAAACAGCGCATATGGGATGATCGCAACACCATTATCTTTACCGGCTACCAGGCGCGCGGCACCCTGGGGCGCATCCTGGTGGACGGTGCGCGTTCCATCAAGCTGTTTGGTGAGGAGTACGTTGTGAAGTGCCATATAGAAACCCTGGGTGGCCTCTCTGCCCACGCCGGGCAAAGCGGCTTGCTGCAATGGATAAACAACTTCAGCCCGGCACCGCGAACCCTGCTGGTGCACGGGGAACCCCAGGCCCAGGATGCCCTGGCTGAGCGCTTGTGGCGTGACCAGGGCCTGAAGGTGGAGATCCCTGCCCGGGGTCAGAGTATCGTGATCTGAAACCCCTGTAGCCAGCCGTCAGGTTGCCAGAACCGCAACTCTGGTCTACGCTTTGCGTTGCTGTTCAATCGAATGCAAAGCTCGGGCGCGCAGTGTCCCGGGCGGGAGGAAATCGCCATGATACCCTGGGAATTCAAGGCTACCGAGCTGTCCACCTGTAACTGCGCCTATGGCTGCCCCTGTCAATTTAATGCCCTGCCCACCTATGGGCATTGTGAGGCCATGGTGGGCATACAGTTTCACCAGGGACACTTTGGAGATACGTCATTGGACGGTCTGCGTGCGGTGGTCATCATGCAGTGGCCGGGACCTGTGCACGAAGGTGCTGGAAAATGTTTTGCCATCATTGACGAGCGTGCCGACCAGGCGCAGCGCGACGCGCTGGTGACAATTCTCAGTGGCGGCGAGACGGAGATGGGCGCAACCATTTTCAACGTATTCTCTGCTACCTACGATCAGGTATTTGACCCGGTCTTCAAGCCCATAGAAATCGATGTGGATGTAGATGCCCGAATCGGCCACGTCAAGGTCGAGGGACTGTGTGAAAGCAGCGGCCGGCCAATTCTCAACCCGGTGACCGGGGAAGAGCACCGCGCGCGTATTGATCTCACCGATGGTTTCGAGTACAGCCTGGCGGAAATGGGTAGCAGCAGCTTTCACACCAGCGGCCCCATCGTCCTGTCCAACGAGGATCGCTACGCCCAGTTTGCGCATCTGCACATGAACAACCAGGGTGTGGTGCGGAGTGCCGCTGCCTGAATCGCCAATGACGGCGGCCGAGTCGCTATTGCGGCGTGACCGTTGGGTAGTAGCGTCCTGTCTGGTGTTACTGTGCCTGCTCAGTTGGTATTACCTGTTCGTGGGCGCCGGTACCGGTATGAGCACCGTGGCCATGAGTACCTGGCAATTTCCCCCACCTGTCTATGATTCCATGGGACAGGGCAATTGGTCGCCGGCTTATTGGGGGATCATGCTGCTCATGTGGTGGATCATGATGATCGCCATGATGGTACCCAGTGCGGCTCCCATGATTCTATTATATGCCAGGGTGTGCCGGCGCCATCAACCCGATCAACTCAGTGTTATCCCCACGGCGTATTTCCTGCTTGGCTACCTTATTGCCTGGCTGGTTTTCAGCGTGGCGGCCACTGCTTTGCAGTGGTATCTCGAACAGCTCGGCCTGGTTCACAGCATGATGATGTGGAGCAACAGCCACCTGCTCTCCGCGCTATTCCTGCTGGCGGCGGGAATTTATCAGCTGTCCCCGTTAAAAGCCGTGTGCCTGCAACACTGTCGCTCGCCAGCTGGGTACCTTTCCGCCAACTGGCTTAAGGGCCGTTCCGGTGCATTGCAAATGGGTTTACGCCACGGGATTTTTTGTGTGGGTTGTTGTTGGTTTCTGATGCTGCTGCTGTTTGTGGGGGGTATTATGAACCTGGTGTGGATTGCCGGCCTGGCGATTTTTGTGCTGCTGGAAAAAATACTGCCGCGTGCGGCCTGGATGGCTAGAGGTTCTGGTGTGTTTATGCTGTTACTGGCCGGCTATCTGGTGGTGGTAATGGACGCCACAGCAAAATAAAAAAGCCGCCAGCCTGTCAGGCTGGCGGTGGGGCTCTCCAGACGTGGAATGTTTTGCCGGGCTAGTCGGCGGGGCGATTTTTCCCTTTGTGCGCGGCGCGGGCTTGCTCCATTTGGGTCCGCTGCTCATCTGTTAGTACCGCCCGCATCTCCTCCCGGGAGCCACCCTGCTCGCGGATCTGCTGCATTTCCTGTACCTGCTCATCGCTCAGGCCCAGGTGTTCCTGCATGCGCTGCATACGTTGCGCATGATCTCCCTGGCGACTCTTGCGTAACTCCCTGGCCTTGGCCCTTTGCTCATCGGTGAGTACTGCCTGCATTTCTTCGCGGCTGCCACCCTGTTCCCGGATTTCTCGCATCTGCTCAACCTGGTCCTGTGTCAGCCCCAGTTCCTGCTGCATGCGTGCCCGGTGCTCCGCCTTGTCGCCACCGCCACGTTGACCCGGATCGCGCTCAGCCAGCGCGCCTGTGGCGCTCATCAGTAGCACCAGGGATAGAATCATTACTTTCATTGCATTGCTCCTGTTGTGTGTCAGGTTCCTATTGAAGCAAGGGGCGGCGTTAATTAGGGTTGCGACAGGGTAAAGAAATGTTAAAACACACCAAAAACCCGGTCAGAGCTAATCGCGTAAGGCTTCTTCGACAAAATCAAGGCGGTCCTGGCCGAAGAACATTTCACCGTCCATGTACATGGTAGGCGTGCCGAAGGCGCCCCGCGCCACGGCCTCCTCGGTCGCGCTGATAAGCGCTGCCTTGATCGCCGGATCCTGGGACAGTGCCATCAGTGCCTGCGCATCCAGTCCGTTATCGACCAGGACCTGGGTGACGACTTCCGGGTCGCCCATGTTTTTGCCTGCCACCCAGACGGCGTCGAACACGGTATCAATATAGGGCTGCAAGCAGTCCAGTTGCTGTGCGCCTATGGCCGCTCGCATCAGGTAGAGGGTGTTGATCGGAAAATACGGGTTCATGTTGAGTGTCACGCCGTAACGGCGCGAGAAGCGCGGCAAGTCCGACTCCAGCATGTATTTACCCTTTGCCGGCACCGAGATGGGAGTGGCGTTACCCGTGGCCTTGAACACACCGCCCAGTAACATGGGCTTGTAGTCGATTACCAGGCCATACTGCTCATGTAACTGTTGCAATCTTTTATGTGCCAGGTAGGCGGTGGGGCTGGCGAAGTCAAAATAAAATTCCAGTGTTTTGCTCATAGTTCTCCTTGTTTACCGGAGTTTGTGTAGCCGGCTTATACTGTTCGTGTCTGCCTGGCGGTTTCTAGGCTGCCTGGGGTCCGCGTATCAACTGGCCCGGCACTGCGCCGGTGTATTTGCCGTTTTCCATGATCACCTCACCGCTGACCAACGTGGCCACATAACCCCTGGCACCCTGGAACATACGCCTGCCCCCGGCGGGCAGGTCGAAGATAATCTCCGGTGCTTCCAGTTGCAGTTCGTCAAAGTCGATAATGTTCATATCGGCTTTCATACCCACTTCCAGCGTACCGCGATCTTCCAGGCCCACACAACGGGCTGTATCCAGGGTCTGCATCTTTACCGCCGTCTCCAGCGCGAGGCGGTGGCCGCGTTGGCGGTCCCTGACATAATAGCTCAACATCTGGGTGGGCACGCTGGCGTCACACAATACCCCGCAGTGGGCGCCGGTATCGGCCAGCGATATTACCGTGCTGTCATCCTCCAGCAGTGCGACCTGGCGACTTAAATCGTTGGCGCCGTAGCCAAAGCAGGGGAAGTAGATGACGTTTTTGCCGTCGTTCTTCATCATCAGGTCGAAACAGTATTCCCGGGGGGGCACGCCGGCTGCAGCCGCCTGCGCGGCGATTGAATCCTCGGGGGCCGGCTCGTAGTTTGGTGGGTTGCCCAACTCGTAAAGTTTGTCCCATCCCGAGAGTATGGTATCCATGAACTCGTCGCCCATTGCGGGTTCGTCCTCCGCCAGTAGCGCCGCGCGCACCTCGGGCTTGCGCAATTCAGCCAGCCGTTCCTCGTGCGACATCACAGATAATGGGGCGTAGTTGGCGTGGAACGAAAAGGGGTTGATGGTGCCGTCCCAGCTCAGCAGTATATTTACCGGGCGCGCGCCCACGTGGGGAATTAGCTGGGCCCCCTCAGCATTGGCCGCGCGGCAGAAATCAAGTTGCTGTAACACCCGATCCCAGTCGCTCTCTTCGCGAAAGAACAGGACAAAATTGATCTGGCAGTTGTTATCGATAGACAGGCGCTTCATCCAGTCCATTTCTTGCCGCCAGTCACTGAAATCTGACACCAGTCCGAAAATGCCCTTGCCACCCAGCTCTCCGATAACCTTGCCAATACCCAGCAGTTCATTTTCATCGGCATAGGTGCCGGGCATTACCGCATCTTCGCGGGTGGTGTGCAGTTCGGTGCGCGAGGTGGTGAACCCCAGGGCGCCGACCTCAAGGCCCTCCTTGACGATGGCCGCCATCTGTTCCACGTCTTCCGCAGTAGCCGGCTCGTTGTTGCTGCCGCGCTCGCCCATCACATAGGTGCGTACCGCGCAGTGTGGTACCTGGGCACCGACATCGATCGCCCGGGGGAATTTTTCCACCGCGTCCAGGTATTCGGGGAAGCTCTCCCAGGTCCAGTCCACGCCCTCGTGCAGCGCCGCCCCGGGGATATCTTCCACATCCTCCACTACCGCGATCAGGCGGTCGTGGGCGGCGTCATTAGGTTCGCAGGGCGCGAAGCCGATACCACAGTTGCCCATCACCAGGGTGGTAATACCGTGGTTGGCAGCCGGGCTGCACAGGGGATCCCAGGTGGCCTGGCCATCCATGTGAGAGTGCACGTCGACCCACCCGGGGGTGAGCAGTTTGCCCGCGGCGTCTATCTCGCGCTGGGCCGGACCATTCACTGTGCCGACGGCGGCGATTTTGCCCGCGGTAACTGCCAGATCACCGCTGAAAGCGGGTTTGCCGGTGCCGTCCACAATAGTGGCGTTGCGAATAACGAGATCGTACATGGGTCATTCCCTTATTACTATTGACGATGGCCAACCATACTCCTGGCGCTGTAGTTTTGCATCCTTCTGCCGCCCTCACGAGGCGCCCAGAGTTGCTCTGGCGCGCGTGGTGTAGATTCTTGGACTTCACTGGTGATACCGGGGCCTTAAATCGTCAAAGCCATGCACATTGCGGCGGATTCAGCCACGCTGGTCTATAGTGTTCAGGCAGATATTACTCAAGGAGATATACCCATGCTATACGCCATGCCCGGTAGCGATGACGCCCTGTTCACTTTCAACAGCCGCTATGAAAATTTTATCGGTGGCGAGTGGGTGGCGCCCGCTGATGGCACCTATTTTGAAAATATCAGCCCGGTCACCGGCGAGGTGTTTTGCGAGATACCGCGCTCTGGCGCCGCGGATCTCAGCAGGGCTCTTGACGCCGCCCATGCCGCTGCCCCCGAGTGGGGTAGCACAGCGGTGGCTGAACGCTCGAACACGCTGCTGCGCATTGCCGACAGGCTGGAAGCCAACCTGGAAACCCTGGCCTACGTGGAAACCTGGGACAACGGCAAGGGTATTCGCGAGACACTGAATGCCGACATCCCGCTGTTGGTCGACCATTTCCGTTACTTCGCCGGTTGTCTTCGTGCACAGGAGGGCAGCGCCACCGATATCGACGCGAATACGGTGAGCTATCATTTCCACGAACCCCTGGGCGTGGTGGGGCAGATTATTCCCTGGAACTTCCCGCTGTTGATGGCGGGCTGGAAACTGGCCCCGGCCCTGGCGGCGGGCAATTGTGTGGTCCTGAAACCCGCAGAACAGACCCCGGTTTCCATTCTGGTGATGATGGAGATGATCGCCGACCTGTTGCCGCCGGGTGTGGTGAACATCCTCAATGGCTACGGTGCGGAAATCGGGCAGGCGCTGGCCAGCTCCGACCGCATTGCCAAAATCGCCTTCACCGGCTCCACCGCGGTCGGTCACCTGATTCTTGCCAACGCGGCGAAAACCCTGATTCCCTCCACCGTGGAATTGGGCGGCAAATCTCCCAATATCTATTTTGAGGATGTGATGGCCCAGGAGGATGACTTCATCAGCAAGTGTGTTGAGGGCTTGCTGCTGGGTTTCTTTAACCAGGGCGAGGTTTGCACCTGTCCCTCCCGTGCCCTGGTGCAGGAGAGCATCTACGGCGACTTTATCGAACGGGTGCTGGCGCGGGCCGGGAACATCAAGCAGGGCAATCCACTGGATACCGAGACCATGGTGGGCGCCCAGGCTTCCAAGGAACAGTTCGACAAGATCATGAGTTATATGGAGATTGCCCGGCAGGATGGCGCCCACTTCCTGATGGGTGGCGATAAGGCGACGGTAAGCAGTGATATCGCCGGGGGCTACTACGTGCAGCCGACCTTGCTGCAGGGCACTAATGATATGCGCGTCTTTCAGGAGGAAATATTCGGTCCCACCCTGGGGGTAACCACCTTCAAGGATGAGGCGGAGGCGCTGTCCATTGCCAACGCCACGGAGTATGGTCTGGGTGCTGGCGTATGGACGCGCGATACCAATCGCGCGTTTCGCATGGGGCGCGGTATCAAGGCGGGCAGGGTATGGATGAACTGCTATCACGCCTATCCCGCGCATGCGGCTTTTGGCGGCTACAAGAAATCAGGTATAGGCCGGGAGACCCACAAAATGGCGCTGGAGCATTACCAGCAAACCAAGAACATGCTGGTGAGCTATGATATCAACCCGCTGGGTTTTTTCTGAATCCTGTGGGCTGCGGTCGCGAGAGCTGGCCCGGGCCGGGATTGAGCGGCCGGGCTGGAGTTTGATTTACTATACACTCGTACAGTGATTGTGCCGGGCAACTTGTTGATCCCCGGTTTGTGGTCCATGCTTGCCGTCGAGCGAAACAACCAGGCCGGAGGCCCGTTCCATGCTGTCCAAACTTGACGACTACCCTATTCACCAGACGGCAGAGCCGATACTGCACACCGCCTCCAGTGACCGCTTTCACTACGACCGCTTCTGGTATAACGCCCACGCGCGCGACGGTAGTTTCTATTTCGGTGTGGGTATGTGCCGCTATCCCAACCTGGGCATTCTCGACTGCAGCCTCAGCCTGGCAATAGATGGCCAGCAATATGCTTTTCACGGATCCTGTCGCGCACCGGACGAGCCCACCGACCTGAACGTAGGCCCTTTCAGTCTGCAAATTCTCGAGGCCATGGGGCGTCACCGGGTGGTGATAACGGCGAATGAGACGGGAATTGAATGCGATCTGTTGTTTACCCCCCGTACCGCCTGTATTGAAGAGGGGCGCCAGACCCTGCGCAACTCCCGCCACCTGGTTATGGATGCCACCAGGCTGGATCAGTTCGGGTTCTGGTCTGGCTGGATACGCTTCGATGGCAGGGAATTGCAGGTAGACGGCGCCACCACCTTTGGCCTGAAGGACCGCTCCTGGGGTATTCGTCCGGTGGGAGAGGCCTACACCGGTGGCGCACCGCTGGCGGAGTACCAGGCGATCCACTTCAACTGGATGCCGATACACTGGGAAGACGAGTGCAGCCTGGCTGGCTGGTTTGAAGATGATAAGGGTCATCAGTGGCATACGGACCAGGCATTTCTGCCGCACTATCCCTCCGTGGAAGAGATTCCCGGCACCAATGACCCCGCCGCCAGGATATGGCAGGGCAGGGTGGGTCATAAACTGGAGATGATTCCCGGCACCCGGCGCGCCAGCGCCGCCGTGGTGACCATGCACGATAAATCCGGGGAAAGCCTTGAAGTCACCCTGGAGCCGATACTGGTGCATCGTATGAAAGGCCTGGGTTACCAGCACCCCGAGTGGGGTCATGGTAAGTGGCACGGAGAGCTGGCCATTGCCGGGGAGAGTTGGAAAGACAGCGATCTGGATCCGCTGGCTCTGGAGAACCTTCATGTACAGCAAATCGTGCGGGCCACCGCCGGTGACAAAGTGGGCCACGGCGTTCTGGAGCAGCTGCATATCGGGCCCTCCACTGCGCTGGGCTTTGACGACTGGTTTGATGGCGCCGAATAGTTCGTAAGCGGGGTGTAACAATGCCCCAGGTGGGGGTGTTAACACTGCGGGCATCTCTACCTATAATAACGGGTTGCACAACCAAGTTGGGGTAGGGCTTATGGCCAGGCGCAGGGGTCCGGTATTTCGAATTTTCAGGGGCTTGTTATTGCTGGCGTTGCTGCTGGTGGTGTCCTCGCTGGTTTATATCTGGCAACTGGGCGCCTGGAACCTGGTATTCCCCTCAACTCAACACGATACTGTCGCTCCGGCGCTGCCCGCGGAACTGGGATCTCCCGCCGTGCTGGTATTTAGCAAAACCAACTCCTTCCGGCACAAGGAGGGTATCGCCGCCGGCGCCAGTTATCTGGAGAAAATCAGTTTACAGCGAGGCTGGGGCTATTTTCATACGGAAAATGGCGCGGTGTTCAATACGCAGGACTTAGCCCGTTTTCAAGCGATAGTTTTTCTCAACGCGTCGGGAGATATGCTCAATGCGGCCCAGGAGCAGGCTTTCCAGCAGTGGCTGCAGGGCGGGGGCGGCTGGCTGGGCATACATTCCGCGGGGGACGATTCCCACCTGGGGTGGCGCTGGTATATCGATGAGTTGATAGGTGCCCGTTTTACGGCACATATCCTGGGGCCTCAGTTCCAGCGTGCGACGGTGGTGCTGGAAAATCAGGGTCACCCGGCGCTGCGCGGGATTCCCGACATCTGGCAGCATGAGGAGGAATGGTACTCCTGGGCAAGCAGTCCGCGTGCCGCCGGTTTTACTATCCTGGCGACGCTCGATGAAGATTCCTACACGCCGGTACAGAAATTTCTGGGAAATGAGCGGGATTTGAGCATGGGCGACCACCCTGTTGTCTGGACCAATTGCGTGGACGCCGGTCGATCTCTGTACATGGCCATGGGGCATCGAGCCGATGCATTTGCCCAGCCACAGGTGCAGCGTTTAATTGAAAACAGCCTGGTCTGGCTTATGGCCCTGGAGAATAGTGACTACGAGGGTTGCTGAGGTTCATCCGCCGAACGGCGGACGCTGGCCGGCGCACAACACATCGGTAACCTGCTCGGTATCCATGTATTCTTTCAGGCGCAGTAGTTTGCCGTCGCGAAACTCAAACAGGAAATGGTACTCGTTGCTGTAGATCTGTCCTGATATGTGTTCCCCTCTACTGGTAGCTTCCACAGCCACTTTTTCACCCTCAGCGACCATGCCTGTTATCTCGAAAGACAGTCCTTTGGGAAAGACCTCGAATATGGCACCCGCGGAAGCGGCGATCTGCTCCTTGTTAAAAACCCCTGATATCAAGGTGGTGCCCTTGGTTTCCACGCAGCCATCATCGGCGTAGGCATCGACAATTGCCCGGGTATCGCCGGCGTTAAGTGCGTCAAAGAAACGGGTTACTGTGTCCTTGTTGGCTTCGATAGAGTTCATAGCTGTTCTCGTTGCTACCAGTGGTGGCTGTTTTATCCTTTCTCGTTATCTTAGCCCTGGTCGCAGCGGGGGATAGGGTGGCTAGTATAGATAGGTGACCTTTACCTTCGCTGTTATACAGATAGAGGCACGCGGTTTAACTATGCGATAAGGGAACTGGGCCTGGCCTAGTCCCGGACCTTGCCACGCAGGTTTTTCAGTTGGCCGCGCCGGGTTTTGCTGTCCATGCGTTTCTTGCGGGCGTTTTTGCCGGGCTTGGTGGGGCGCCGCTTTTTTTGTACCACGGTGACACTGCGGACCAGTTCCTGCAGGCGAGAGAGCGCGTCAGCGCGGTTTTTTTCCTGGCTGCGAAAGCGCTGCGCTTTAATGATCACGATGCCTTCCCGCGACACCCGCTGGTCACTGGCCTGGCGCAGGCGCTGTTTGTAGAATTCAGGGAGAGAGGAGGCCTGGATATCGAAGCGCAGGTGTACCGCAGAAGACACCTTGTTGACATTCTGTCCGCCGGCGCCCTGTGCGCGTATTGCCTGGATCTCAATTTCAGCAAGGGGGATGGCAACCTGTTGGGATATTGGCAGCGTATTCATAGCAGCAGGTAGCGCGGCACGCGCGTTTTGTACTGCGCGTACGCAGCCCCGTGAACGCTGCTGAGGTAGGCCTCTTCCTTGAGAATCATAGAGTGCACCAGTTTGCCGCCAATGAAGGACAACGCCAGTAGACCAAGATTCTGCAGCAGCAGGGTGTATGCGGCGAACAACAACAGGTAGGAAACGAAATAGGGATTGCGGGAAAAGCGGTAGACACCGCTTTCCACTAAGGTGGTCTGCTGTTCCTCTATCACGCCGACTCGCCATGACTCTCCAAGGTCACGCAGCGCTGCCACACCGAACAGCAGGTTGCAGCACAGCAGCAACAGGCACAGCCCGGTGGCGATGCCCTGTGGCAGCAACTGCAGGGACATAGCGCCGGGTTGCCCCATCGCGAGATAGAGTGAGGTGAGGATAAACACGACAAAAAACAGCACCGCCGCGTTGGCCTCTGGGTTTTTGCCACGGATCGGCTGTCCCAGCTTTAGTTTTAGACTGAGGTTCTTGATCACAAACAGGCCCTGAAACAGCAGCTGGTGTAGCAGGATTATCCAGGTTGCCTCGGTCATCTCATGCCCTAGCGGTTGCGCCCCAGCTTTTCGTGGGCGTCCACCCACTCGTTTTTGCGGGTTTTGTGGTCAATGCGCGAGGCTGCACCCAGCGACAATTCGCCCGCGACGGTAAGTGCGGCGGCAATTTCCGCAAGCTTCAGAGCCTTGCCGGGGCCGAAGCAATCCATGATTTCCAGGCACTCGCGCTGGGTCGGCAGGGCGGTGCCGCCGCCATAAGTGGCGAGTATCAGCGCCGGCAAGGTAATGGAGAAATGATAGTCGCCTTCGCGCGTGACCTTGTTGTAGGTGGTGCACTGGTTGGATTCGGCGATATTGGCGATATCCTGCCCGGTGGCCAGGTAAAGTGCGGCCAGGCCGTTGGCCGGGTGTGCGGCGTTGTTGGAGGACTGCGACAGGAAGGCGCTCAGGGAACTGATACCCTGGCCGTAGTGCATCTGCTCCGGAGATATCCGCAGGTTCTCTATCATTACGTCTCGGGGAATGGTGAGCTCTGCCGTAACGCGGCGGCCGCGGCCCTTGAGCATGTTGACCGCCGAGGTTTTCTTCTCGGTATCAAAATTACCTGACAGCAGGTAATGGGATATCTGTTCAAACTCCTTGCGTATCCATTCACAGGCAACGAAGGTGGCCTTGCTGGTCATGTTCTGCCCCGCGGCATCGCCGGTACTGTAGTCGAAGCGGGTGAAGATCATATTGTGGGCGTGGTACTGTTCTATCTCATTGAGCTTGCCCACCGAAGTGGTGGACTCGGCCACTGCCTTGATACGTTCGAAATTGTCGCTCAGCCACAGGCCGAAATCCCGTGCTTCCCTGGCGCTGGGGAATACAAAAACCGGGGCCCGCTGCATCGCTTCCCCGGAGACGGTAGTGGTCACGCCGCCGCTGTCACGGATAACTTTCATGCCGCGGTTGTAACTGGCCAGCATGGTGCCTTCTACCGTGGCCATGGGCACGTAAAAATCACCTTTTGCGTGTTCGCCATTAATCAGTAGCGGACCGGCGAGGCCTATGGGGACCTGGGCGACACCAAACAGGTTCTCGATATTCCCCGCCATGTCCCCGGGAGCAAAGGAAAATTGCTTTGTGTGCTGTAACTTTGCCGGGGTATTTTCCTCGATGAAGTCCTGCCTCTGCCGGATAATATCCTCGTCGTAATCGTCTTCGCTGGAACGGGGAATTCTTTTGCTCATGGGTGACACCTCAAGGTCAATAAGGGGCTGAAGCTACTCGTTTCAGGGGTTGCGGTCAATGTGTGGAACAGTCTGACAGTTCAAACATCCGAACAGTATTTCGCGATAGTTCGGCACAAACAGAATTCGCTCGCAGGACTATTGTCAGCGATATGCTAGATTGCGGCCATGGTTCTTTCGCGATGGAGATTATTATGGACCGATACAGGGTTGTGCTGTTGTTGATCTGCTATCTGCTGGCGCCGGCGCTGACAGCCGCAGAGCGGCCCAATATCATCATCATGGTGGCCGATGATCTGGGCTGGAGCGACGTGGGTTTTCACGGTGGCGATATTGACACTCCATCGCTGGACCAGTTGGCTGCTGAGGGCGTGGAATTATCACGTTTCTACACCACGCCGATTTGCTCGCCCACCCGGGCTGCGCTGATGACCGCGCGGGACCCCATGCGCCTGGGTGTTGCCTACGGGGTGATCATGCCCTGGATGAACATCGGTATACACCCCGAGGAACATTTCATGCCCCAGAGTTTTCGGGCAGCCGGCTACCAGACCGCGATGGTAGGCAAATGGCACCTGGGGCATGCGCTGCAGGCCTATCATCCCAATCAGCGGGGCTTTGAACATTTCTATGGCCATCTGCATACCGAGGTCGGGTACTTCCCACCTTTTGGCAACCAGGGCGGCAAGGATTTCCAGGAAAATGGCCGCTCCATAGAGCGAGACGGCTACGAGACTTTTATCCTGGCTGATGAGGTGTCACGCTTTATACGCGAGCGCGATCAGGACAAGCCATTCTTTATATACATGCCTTTTATCGCGCCCCATACGCCGCTGGACGCACCTGAGGATTTGAAGCGCAAGTATGCCGATATGGAGGATAACCGCCTGCCGGCGCGCAGCAAGAATACCGACGAAACCCGCAAGATAAACAAACTGATGGGCCAGCCCAGTGCGCGTCCCCTGTACGCGGCGGTCGTCGACGCCATGGACCAGGCTATTGGCAGGGTACTGGATACCCTGGAGCAGCAGGGAATTGCCGATAACACCATTGTGCTGTTCTTCAGTGATAATGGCGGAGCAGCCTATGCCACTGGCGGTGCGGACAATGTGCCGCTGCGCGGCGGCAAGGGGGAAACCTGGGAAGGCGGTATCCGGGTGGTCTCGCTGCTGCGCTGGCCAGCGCGGCTGGCCCCGGGGCAGCGGATGGACCAGATTATGACGGCCATGGATGTGTTTCCCACGTTGGCGGCGGCTGCGGGGGTGACACCTGGAAATGATCGCTTTGAACTGGATGGCAGGGATCTTTGGCCCGCCATTGCCCAGGGTAAATCCGCTCCGCGACAAGACCTGGTGTTCTTTGCTTCGGAAACACCGATACGCGGTTCCTTTATGTTTACCGCCTTCAATGACCACTGGAAACTGGTACAGGAGGTGCAGCAGGGCCTGCTCTCAGCCACCGTGACCAATTACCTGTTCAGGATCTCCGAGGATCCCAATGAATACAATAATCTGGCGTCCGTATACCCTGAGGTGGTGGCAGAAATGGCGGGAGCCATTCACTACTGGCGTACGCTGTACCCGGTGGCAGGCACACGCTCAGAACTGGTGCCTCCACCCGGTTGGCGTGCGCCTAAAGACTGGAGCGGGTATCCGCGATCACTGGCCGAAACTCAGGACGGCCCCGCGCCGGGTATGCCACCTGAATTTGCCTTGCGGCCACTGGATTTTCAGCACGGCGAAGCCGGGCGCCTGATTTACAACTGTGAGCCTTACGAGTTTGCCGGAGGAGGGTTGTGCAAATAGGGTTCAGGCAGGGGCCTGATGCTGCGCGATAACCTGCAGGAACACTGCGCCGTATTTTTCCAGTTTCCGTTCCCCCACGCCGGTGATGCGGCCGAACTGGGTGAGATTTTGCGGCAGCACACTGCACATTTCCTGCAGCGTGCGATCGTGAAAGATCACATAGGGTGGAACCCCCTGTTCCTCGGCCAGTTCCCGACGACAATCGCGCAGGGCTTCCCAAAGGGCAATATCGATATCTGAGGGCAGCGGCGTTTTGGTCTGCTTTGCGGCACCGGGCTTGCTTTTTATATCCCGCCGCAGCTGTATGTCCTGCTCACCGCGCAGCAGCGCGCGACACTGCTCTTCCAGGCGCAGGGCGCCAAAACGTTCCATGTCCACACTGAGGTAACCCCGGGCAACCAGTTGACGAAATACCGAGCGCCACTGGTTGTTGTCCATGTCGGCACCCACACCGTAGGTGGGCAGCAGGTGGTGATCACACTGGAATATTTTGTCGCTGTCGGCGCCGCGCAATACATCCACCAGATGTGCCACCCCAAAGCGCTGCCCGGTGCGATACACCACGCTGAGCGCCTTGCGTGCTGCCTCGGTACCATCCCAGGTATTTACCGGCTCCAGGCAGGTATCGCAATTACCGCAGGGTTCTGCCAAGGCGTCATCAAAGTAATTCAGTAATGCCTGGCGCCGGCAGGTGGTGATCTCGCACAGTCCCAGCATGGCGTTGAGACGCTGTTGCTCCGCGCGCTTGTGTTCCTCGCTGCCATCGGAGGATGCCATCATCTGGCGCAGCTTGATGACGTCCTGCAGGCCATAGATCATCCAGGCGTTCGCCGCCGCACCATCGCGCCCGGCACGCCCGGTCTCCTGGTAATAAGCCTCTACCGTCTTGGGCATATCCAGGTGGGCGACAAAGCGTACGTCCGGCTTGTCAATGCCCATACCAAAGGCGATGGTGGCTACGATGATCACTGACTCTTCTCGCAGGAAACGGGCCTGATAGTCGGCGCGCAGCGCAGCACTGAGTCCGGCGTGATAGGGCAACGCATTGAAGCCCTGTTGTTGTAGCCAGAAGGCGATTTCCTCGGTTTTCTTGCGCGACAGGCAATAGACGATACCTGCATCACCCGGGTGCTCCTGCTTGAGAAATTGCAGCAGCTGTTGCCTGGGGTTGTGTTTCAGGGCGATGCGATAACGAATATTGGGGCGATCGAAGCCGGCGATGAACTGCGCCGCCTCTCCCAGATGCAGGCGTTCCACAATCTCCGCTCGGGTGCGCGCGTCCGCCGTGGCGGTCAGGGCAACCCTTGGAATCAGCGGGAAACGTTCATGCAGCAGGCTCAGTTGCAGATAGTCCGCACGAAAGTCATGTCCCCACTGGGAAACGCAATGTGCCTCGTCGATGGCGAACAGGCTGATCGGTGCCTGTTCCAGTAAGCGCAGGGTGCGCTCCTGGTTAAGGCGCTCCGGGGCGATATAGAGAAGATCCAGCTCGCCTTGTAGCAGGTCATTCTCGATTTGCTGCGCCGCTCCCGGTTCCAGCGTGGAATTGAGGAAGTTGGCCTTTACCCCTAGCAGCCGCAGCGCGCTGACCTGGTCCTGCATCAGTGCGATCAGTGGTGAGATGACTACGCCGCAGCCATCGCGGGCCAGTGCGGGGATCTGGTAACACAGTGATTTGCCCCCGCCGGTGGGCATCAGCACCAGTGCGTCACCCCCCTCGATCACCGTCTGGATAATACGGTCCTGTGGCGGGCGGAAGGACTCGTAGCCAAAG
>JARFQU010000091.1 GCA_029287595.1 Halioglobus sp.
GGAAGGGCGCGACGACAAGCGTTTTGCGGCCCTGCTGCAGCTGGCCAAGAATCAGGGGGTGCCGGTGGCACGCCTGCCTCGCGCCGAGCTGGACGACATGGTCGAGGGACGTCACCAGGGCGTGGTAGCCGAAAGCCTGGATATCCCGGTTCACGGTGAGATCAGCCAGCCCAACCTGTGGCTGGAAAATGACCTGTTGAAAACGGTGGAGAATGCCGACCAGGCGCTGCTGATCCTGGTGCTGGATGGCGTTACCGACCCCCACATCCTCGGCGCCTGCCTGCGCAGTGCCGATGCCGCCGGGGTGGACGCCGTGGTGGTACCAAAAGACAAGTCAGCGGACCTGGGCCCTACCGCCCGCAAGGTTGCCTGTGGTGCCGCCGAGGTGGTGCCTTTTGTGCGTGTGACCAACCTCAGTCGCACCCTGAAGGCCCTGCAGGAGCGCGGTGTGTGGCTGTTCGGGGCCGCGGGCGAGGCGGAAAAATCCATATATGACAGTGACTTAACAGGCTCCATGGCGCTGGTGATGGGCGCCGAGGGTGCCGGATTACGGCGTCTTACACGCGAGCAGTGCGATTTCCTGGTAAAACTGCCGATGGCGGGCTCAGTGAGTAGCCTCAATGTGTCCGTTGCGACCGGAATATGCCTGTTTGAAGTAGTCCGGCAACGTAGGGCGTAGGGTGCGCACTGCGCACCACTAAACATCGTGCATCCCGCCGACCTCTGATGGTGCGCATTGCGCACCCTACGCCTCTGATTGCCATCGCGCTAAAGCCTGCAAAATCTACCCAATCCCGCCCCTTGCAGCCCACCCGCAAACTCTGTAGACTTCGCGCCTCAAAATTTGCCCGGTGGCCCAGAGCCGCCGATCCTCCTTGCTACACCGCTGTCGATGACTGACGGGTAGCATTAACCCGTAAGGAGCTTACATATGCGACATTACGAAATCGTATTTATGGTCCATCCGGACCAGTCTGAGCAAGTGCCCGCTATGATCGAGCGCTACACTTCGACTATCCAGAAAGACGGCGGTCAGGTGCACCGTCTGGAAGATTGGGGTCGTCGCCAGTTGGCCTACCCTATCAACAAGATCCACAAGGCACATTACGTGCTGATGAACGTGGAAGCCTCCAATGACGCTCTCGACGAGCTGACCACAACCTTCCGTTATAACGACGCCGTTATCCGTAACCTGGTGATTCGTCGCGATGAGCCGTCTACTGACGAGTCCTTCATCATGAAGGCGGAGAAAGAGAACCGCGAGCGCAAGAGCCGTTACGAAGAGCGCCAGGCATCTGATGCCGCGCGCAGTACACGTGAAGCCGAAGCCGCAAAAGAAGCTTCCGCCGCAGAGGCTGCAGAGCCCGCCGCGGAAGCAGAACCGGCCGCAGAGTAAGCATTCAGAAGGAGTATTACCATGGCACGTTTTTTCCGTCGCCGTAAGTTTTGTCGCTTCACCGCCGAGGGCGTGAAGGAAATCGATTACAAGGACCTGGAAACGCTGAAGGCGTATGTATCCGAAACTGGCAAGATCGTTCCCAGCCGGATTACCGGTACCAAGGCCAAGTACCAGCGTCAGCTGGCCACTGCAGTGAAGCGCGCGCGTTTCCTGGCCTTGCTGCCCTACACGGACAGCCATCAGTAAGGAGTCCATGACCCGCGCCATACAACAGCGAGGCCTGGTATGAAGGGGCTGGCAGAGTTTGTCATGCGCGGGCGCTTCCAGGCGTTGCTGGTCACGGTGGCCGGCTCCGGAAGCTTGATGTTTTGCTGGATCAGCGCCGCCGTGGTGGCCCTGGTCACCCTGCGCAAGGGCGTTGCGGCAGGGCTCTGGTTGGTATTTTGGGGTCTGTTGCCGGCTGGCGTACTGGCCTATGCCGTGGGAGACAGCGGGCCGTTATCGCTGTTGTTAGGCACCACGGCTCTGGCAATTATTTTGCGCAATACGGTTAACCTGCGACTGGCGGTGTTAGCCAGCGTTGCGGTAGGTGGTTTGACCGGCCTGGCGATGGTTGCGTTTGCCGGGGCCTCCCTGGAGCAGATCGTCACGTATTTTGGCGAGTTCCTGGCCTCGCTGGAGCAGCAGCTGTCCCAGGGTGATCAGCAGATAGTGCTGGCACGCCCGGATGCGACGCAGATTGCGGGCATGATGGGTGTGGGGGCAGGGATGACCGCAGTATTGTGCCTGTTACTGGCGCGCTACTGGCAGGCATTGCTGTACAACCCGGGTGGCTTTGGCGGGGAGTTCAAGTCGCTGTATTACCCACCGGCAGTGACCGCATTACTGGCGCTATTGACGGTTGGCCTGGCCAGTATGGGGGCGTCTTACCGCACCTGGGCCATGATTTGCGTCATTCCGCTGATGTTTTCGGGTCTGGCGCTGGTGCACGCCCGCGCAGAAGTGCGGGGGCAGGGCAAGGGATGGTTGGCAGTCTTTTATGTGGCCTGGCTGATCTTTGACCCGGTGAAGTTACTGGTGTTGTTCGCGGCAATAGCCGACAGCTGGATGAATTTTCGCCAGCGTTGGACCCCGGCCAACAATGACGTCGCAAAACGCGATGACGAAGACTGAACATAGAATTTTATAGACCGTGGGAGGCGACTCCCCGAGAGAGAGGAAGACACGATGGAAGTCATTTTGCTGGAAAACATCGGCAACCTGGGTGGCCTTGGCGACAAGGTTGATGTGAAATCGGGCTATGGCCGCAACTACCTGATCCCGCAGGGCAAGGCAGTACCGGCTACTGCTAATAACCTGGCGGAATTCGAGACGCGTCGCGCCGAACTGGAAGCTGCGGCAGCTGAAACGCGCACCGCGGCGGAAACGCGCGCTGCGGCGATCAACGAACTGGGCCTGATCTCTATCCCGGCCAATGCCGGCGAAGAGGGCAAGCTGTTCGGCTCTATCGGCACCCGCGACATCGCTGAGGCGTTGACTGCAGCCGGTTGTGAAGTGGACAAGTCGGAAGTGCGCCTGCCTGAGGGTGCGCTGCGTGACCTGGGCGAGTACGAAGTCGCTATCCAGGTGCACGGCGATGTGACTGCCATGGTTGCTGTGGCGGTTATCCCCGAGTAAGTCTTTTGCCTGCCCTTGGGGCAGGCACTTGCTGATTCCACAGTGCACCGATCAGGAATGGTCGGTGCATTTTTTATGTGCGGCGGGGTCATACGACGGGGTCCGGCCTATAATCGATGCGTCGCTGACCAGCGCCGCAACAAATATTGGCCTGACCCCGGGGTGGACTTACCAGCGGCGCATCCATTATAGGCCTGACCCCGGAATTTCTGCTGCACCCATGAGCAAATTTCGATACTCTGTGTAGTCCCGATAATAAACCCCCGATTCCATGGCCGATCACGACTTTCCCGATAAGGTCTCCGAGCTTCCCTATCC
>JARFQU010000139.1 GCA_029287595.1 Halioglobus sp.
TATGGATACTTCATTTGCGGCTGAGGATCTCGCGTTTCGCGATGAGGTTCGCGCATTTTTTGCCCGGGCCTACGATCAGGAGCTGCAGGCTCGCCTGGGCTCACGTGACCCCGCCATATTCAAGCCGGCGGTTATCGAATGGCAAAAACGCCTGCAAGCACAGGGCTGGATAGCCCCTGGCTGGCCCGCTGAATATGGCGGTACCGGCTGGGATGACACAAAATCCTTCATTTACGAGTCAGAGCGAGCGGCGGCGGGGGTGCGCGATGTCATTCCATTTGGCCTGAAAATGGTGGGCCCGGTCATCTATACCTTTGGCACCGATGAGCAGAAAGAGCGGTTTCTGCCGGCTATCCTGGGCAGTGATGAATGGTGGTGCCAGGGCTACTCAGAACCCGGCGCCGGTTCTGACCTGGCCTCACTGAAAACCCGGGCGGATGTCGATGGCGATGACTACATCGTCAACGGCGCCAAGATATGGACCAGCTACGCGCAGTATGCCGACTGGATCTTCTGCCTGGTGCGTACCAACAGCGACGGCAAGAAACAGCAGGGCATTACCTTCCTGTTGATCGATATGACTACCCCCGGAATCAAGATCAACCCGATTATTTCCATTGATGGCCATCACAGCCTCAACGAGGTTGAATTCAATAATGTGCGGGTGCCCATGGCCAATCGCATTGGCGAGCAGGACAAGGGCTGGACCTACGCCAAGGCGTTGCTCGCCCACGAGCGCACCGCGATCGCGGGGGTGGCTGACTCGAAACGTACGCTGGAGCAAATCCGTGAACATGCTGCCCGTGAAATCAATGGCGGCAAGTCCCTGTTGTCTGATCCATTATTCCAGAAGCGGCTATCGGATATAGAAATTGACCTGATGGCGCTTGAATTCACCGAGCTGCGAGTGCTGGCGTCTGTGGCGTCCGGGGGAGCTCCCGGAGCCGAGTCTTCCATGCTGAAAATCAAGGGTACCGAGATGCAGCAGGCGGTACAGGAATTGCTGATGGAGGTGGCCGCTTATTACCAGGGGCTGTTGCCAGGTGATCTGAATGCCGAACAGGTGGGTCATGATTTTGGCTCCCAGGCACGCCAGTCTTATATGTATGGACGGGCCGCCACGGTCTATGGCGGTTCCAACGAGGTACAGAAAAATATTATTGCCAAGGCCGTACTGGGCCTTTAGGGCGGGAGTGATAGCAGATGAATTTTGAATTTACTGAAGAACAGATCATGCTGCGCGACAGTGTGGCGCGCCTGGTGCAGGATGACTATGACTTCGATACTCGTCGTGCCATTGTGGAGTCCGACGAGGCCATGAGTCGCGAAAAATGGCAGATGTTTGCCGAATTGGGCTGGTTGTCGATCCCTTTCGCCGAGGAGCACGGTGGTTTTGGCGGTAATGCGGTGGATGTCATGCTGATGATGGAACAACTGGGGAAGGGCCTGGTGGTCGAACCCTACCTGGCCACCGTGCTGTTGTTCGGCAACCTGCTGCAGAAAGGCGGCAGTGAAGCGTTGCAGGCTGACTATATACCGGGAATTATCGACGGCAGTACCCTTGGTGCCTTTGCCTACCTGGAGCGCCAGAGCCGCTTCGAACTGGCCGATCTCAAGACCTCCGCGGTTGCGCAGGGCGACGACTATGTCCTCAACGGAGAGAAAGTTGTGGTCTTGAACGGTGCAAACGCTGACCAGGTGATCGTATCGGCACGTACCAGTGGACAGCAGTCGGATGAGCAGGGTATAAGCCTGTTCCTGGTTGCCGCTGACACCCCTGGATTGGAAAAGCTGACCTATCGCATGATGGACGGGCAATTAGTGGCTAACCTTGTATTCGACGACGTGCGGGTCAGCGCAGCGCAATTGGTGGGTGACCTGGACGGTGGCTATGGGCTGATAGAGGCGGTGGCTCTGGAAGCCAACCTGGCCCTGGCGGCCGAGGCGTTGGGCATCATGGAGCAGCTCAATGCCAAGACTCTGGAGTACACCAGGACCCGGGAGCAATTTGGCGTTCCCATTGGTAGTTTCCAGGCCCTGCAACACCGTATGGTCGATACGTTTATGGCCTATGAGCAGACGAAGTCCCTGCTGTATCGTGCGGTGTGCGCGATGAGCGACGAGCAGGAGGACGCGACCACCGCGGTGCATGCATTAAAAGTCCTGGTGGACCGTGCGGGCAAGCAGATATTCGCCGAGGCTATCCAGTTGCATGGCGGCATGGGCCTCACCGATGAGTTGGATATTGGTCACTATGCCAAGCGCCTGATGATGATTAATACAACATTTGGCAATGGCGACTATCATCAGGCAAAATTCAACGCTTTGCGTTACAGCAACTAATGAATCAAGCCTCATAACAGAGGCTGGAACTGGAGAAAAACTATGAAATTAGGCTTCCTGCTGGGTTATTCCGGTAAGCGAATACACATTCCCATAGACGCAATCAAGCAAGCCGAGTCCATGGGCTACGATTCTGTATGGACGGCAGAGGCCTATGGTAATGACGCGGTCACTTCGGCCTCCTGGGTGCTGGCGCAGACCGAAAAAATCCGTGTGGGCACCGCGATTATGCAGATGCCAGCGCGTACGCCCGCGATGTGCGCCATGACTTCGATGTCGCTGCACCAGTTATCCGGGGGGCGTTTTATTGTTGGACTCGGCGCTTCAGGGCCACAGGTGGTAGAGGGCTGGCACGGGGTGCCCTATGGCAGGCCCGTTACCCGCACCAGGGAATACATCCAGATCATGCGCAAGATCATGGGTCGCGAGGGTCCGGTGGAGTTTGATGGTAAGGTGTACCAGATGCCTGTTAAGGGTGAAGGCACCACCGGGCTGGGCAAGCCGCTCAAGTCGATTCTGGACGCCAGCCCCGAGATCCCCATTTACACCGCCTCTATTACACCAGCCGGTTTGCGTTGTGCGGGTGAGGTAGCCGACGGCGTGTTTCCTGTGTGGATGGACCCCGACAAGTACGATGTTCTCGGAAAGGACATTGAAGCCGGATTCGAGAAGGCCGGTGGTGGCAAGAGCCTGCAGAATTTCGATATAGCACCGTTTGTCATGGTGGCACTCAACGACGACCTGGACGCCGCGTTTGACTCCCTGCGCCCCTGGCTTGCTTTGTACATTGGCGGCATGGGCGCCAAAGGCAAGAACTTCTATCACGATTACGCTACTCGCCTGGGTTACGGTGAGATGGCCACGCGCCTGCAGGATCTGTATCTGTCGGGCCAGAAGGCGGAAGCCGAGGCACTGATCCCCAATGATCTGTTGGACGCCGTTTCACTGGTAGGGTCAAAGGACCGTATTCGGGAGCGCCTGGCGCCCTGGAAAGAGGCCGGTAAAAAGGGCCAGGTGGGGTCAATGCTGCTCAGTGCACACGACCCGGAAGTCCTGGAGTTAATTGCTCACGAGATGCTCTGATGCAGCTCAGCGATAAGGTTGTCGTAGTCACCGGCGGTGCCAATGGTATTGGCAAGGGCCTGTGTGAGCGTTTTCACCAGGAGGGCGCGCGCAAGGTTGTAGTGGCTGACCTGGAAGAGGCCAACGCCCGGATCGTAGCGGAATCGATTGGTGGTGACGCCTACGGTGTTGATGTGCGCGATGAAAGCCAGATCGCAGCCATGGTGGCGGAGGTGGAATCACGGTATGGATGCATAGACCTGTTTTGCAGCAACGCCGGCATTCTTGGCCTGGATGGAGAGCCCTGGTGGGCAACCTCGGCACCCAACAGCACCTGGGAGGCGATGTGGGAAATTCACGTGATGTCCCATGTTTACGCGGCCAGGGCCTGCCTGCCGGGTATGCTGCAGCGCGGCGAGGGCTATTTTCTCAATACCGCCTCTGCGGCCGGTTTGCTGAACCAGATCGGTGATGCGGCGTACTCCACCACCAAACATGCAGCCATAGGATTTGCCGAATCGCTGGCCATTACCCATGGTGATGACGGCATCAAGGTGTCAGTATTGTGCCCGCAGGCAGTGGCGACCCGCATGACCGTCGATATTGGCGATGGCGATGGCGGCACTGCCGGGGTGGATGGTGTCCTCTCCACAGCAGACGTGGCGGAGGCAGTAGTTGCCGGCCTGGCAGCTGAGCGATTTCTTATTCTTCCCCATAAAGAAGTGGAGGACTACCGACAGCGTAAATCCGCAGATTACGACCGCTGGCTGGGTGGAATGCGCAAATTGCGTCGCCAGTTCGGGCATCCCCAGGTTTAGATGCGCCATACTAAAGGTAACTGATTCAGGTGGAAAAGCGGGAGCGCTTTGCGCGCACCATACTCAACGGCTTTGAGTCGTATTTCGCGGAATTCCAGAATATTACCCTGGCGGCGAAGTCACAATTTGAAAACGCCGACTGGCAGGGAATACGCTCGGCTTCTACCCAGCGCATCGATCTGTACAAGCAAAAAACCAACCAGATCTACGAATATGTGGAACTGATCGCGGGTGACGAACTGCGGGATTTTGAATTCTGGCGTGGAGCCAGGGACGTCTACGCGGGGCTGATCCAGGGCCATAATAATTTTGAAATAGCCGAAACCTTTTTCAACTCGGTGTACTGCGCAGTATTCAAGCATCGCAAGATACGCGATGAATATGCTTTTGTGTTTTCTCCTCATGGCGATATGCCTCCCGCGGATGTGAGCAGTGTGTATCGCACCTACACGCTGGACGGCTCCATGGCATCCCTGCTCGAGGCTTTACTGACTGACTATGCCTTCAGTATTCCTTATGAGGAACTGCAGCGGGATATCGATAATATCGTCGAGGTAATTGTCAGCTACCTGGCTCCCCGTTTTGACCTCAACGAGGAAAATGTCGAATTCCAGGTACTGGAGCACCACTTCTATCGCAACAAGGGCGCCTATATAGTCGGGAGGATTAATTCCGGCGGTAAATCCATGCCGTTCGTGCTGCCTATCCTGCACAATGAAGCCGGTGCCGTGTACGTTGATACCATGTTGTTCGGCTCGGATAAGGTCAGTGTGGTATTCAGCTTCACCCGCTCTTATTTTCTGGTGGATGCCAGCATCCCCGCTCAATATGTGCTGTTCCTCCAGCAATTGATGCCTGCCAAGCCAATCTCGGAAATATACAGCGCGATGGGCTACAACAAGCATGGCAAGACCTATTACCATCGCTGCGCATTCCGCCATATGCAGAATACCAGTGACCAGTTCAATATCGCGCCCGGGATCAAGGGTATGGTGATGTGCGTATTCACCCTGCCGTCCTATGATTTTGTTTTCAAGATAATCAAAGACCGGTTCACACCGCCCAAGGATATGACCCATGAGCAGGTGAAAGCGAAGTACAACCTGGTGAAGCGCTGGGATCGCGCAGGACGTATGGCGGATACCCAGGAATTTACCAACCTCGCGTTTGCCAGGGAGCGCTTCTCCGATGAATTGATGGAGGAGTTGCACAAGGTGGCACCGTCAGTGATTGAAGAGCACGGCAAAGCCCTGGTGATCAAGCATGTTTATGTTGAGCGCCGTATGACGCCACTGAACCTGTACCTGCAAAACGCCAATGATGAGCAGGTAGAAGCGGTCATGGACGAGTATGGCAATGCCATCAAGCAGTTGGCGTCAGCCAATATTTTCCCCGGGGATATGCTGCTAAAGAATTTTGGGGTGACCCGGCACGGGCGTGTAGTGTTCTATGACTATGATGAAATCGTGCCGCTGATGGACTGCAACTTCCGCAAAATACCCGAGCCGCGCACCGAGGCCGAGGAGATGGCCAGTCAACCCTGGTACACAGTCGGTCCCAACGATATCTTCCCCGAGGAGTTCCGCCTGTTCTTTTCTGGCAACCAGCGAGCGCGCAAGGTCTTCGACAAATTGCACAGTGATATCTACGAGGCCTCCTTCTGGCGGGGTCTGCAGGAACGTATTAGCAGCGGTCATGTTGAAGATTTCTTTCCCTATCGTCGGGAAATGCGCTTCGAGCGCTTTCCCGCCCCTGCGGCCGAGAGCGCCTGATGGCTACGATCTATCTGATTCGACACGGCCAGGCATCCTTCGGTGCCGAGGATTACGACAAGCTCTCGGAACTGGGTTGCCGGCAGGCCAGCGTTGCCGGTGAATACCTGGCCGAGTGCGGCATAGTCTTTGATGCTATCTATAGCGGTGACCTGTTGCGCCAGCGCGAAACCGCGCAACTGGCCACGGCCAGCCAGCCCGCTGCACTGGAGCTGCAAATTGACCCACGCTTCAACGAGATTCAGAACGATCAGCAGCTCAAGTACCTGGTGCCTGAGGTTATCAAGACCAACCCTGTGGTACAGAGCCTGATGGAGCGAGGCTTGTCCAACAGCAAGGACTATCAGAAGGTAATTGACGCGGTATTTAATTACTGGGTTTCCCCTGAGTGCGATGATCCGCGTATCCAAAGCTGGGCCGATTACTCTGGCGGTGTACGCCAGGCATTGCACGATGTGATGGTAGAGCAGGGCGGCGGGAAAACAGTGGGTATTTTTACTTCCGGCGGCACTATCGCCACCTTGGTGGCTCAGGTGCTCGGGTTGAGCGCGGAGCAGACGTATCGCTTCTATGAGCCTATTTTCAACTGCTCGGTCAGTCAGCTGTTTTATACAGGTACCCGGGTGTCCCTGTCCTATTTCAATGACCGTTCTTTCCTGCAGGTGCTGGGCACCCAGCGTGGAGAGAACCTGATCAGCTATCGCTGACGCGCTGGCTTGGAAATGGATATATACCTGGTGCGTCACGGCGAAGCCGCCGCGAGTTGGGCGCAATCCGCCGATCCGGGATTGAGTGAGTTGGGTCAGCGCCAGGCCGAGCAGGTTGCCGGTAAATTGTCGCAACACCTGAGTCCGGAAGTGCAGTTGCTCAGCAGTCCTTTATTGCGCGCGCTCGAAACCGCCCGGCCCCTGGCCAATGCGCTGGATAAGCGGATAATCACCAATGATGTTTTTCGGGAGATACCCGCCCCTGTGCCCCTGGACCAGCGACAGACATGGTTGCGCCAGTTTATGCGTGAGCGCTGGGACACCCAGGTCGATAGCCTGCACCAGTGGCGCGACAGCCTGTATCAGCAGTTATTGGGGCTGCATGAACCGACGGTGGTATTTACGCACTTCCTGGTGATTAACGCTGTGGTAGGCAGGATTCAGCAGCGCGAGGAAACCCTGTGTTTCTGGCCGGATAATGCCTCTATCACCCATCTCACCCTGACCCCAGGGTCACTGGCGCTGGTCAAGCTGGGCGACGAGCTGTCTACCGTAGTAAATTAGGGCTTTTCACTCACCCGCAGCAGGGATTCCTGCACGGCCGATGCAACCAGTTCCCCCTCACGTGTGTAGAAGCTGCCACGGCTGAACCCCCTGGCTCCGGATGCGCTGGGGCTGTCCATGGAGTACAGCAGGTAGTCGTCGGCGCGAAAGGGGCGGTGGAACCACAAGCCGTGGTCCAGACTGGCAGCGCTGAGATTCTTACTGTGCCCCGTATAGGGGTGGGGCAACAGCGCTGCTCCCAGCAGGGCAAAATCTGACATGAAGGCCAGCATCGTCTGGTGCCTGCAGGGGTCATCCCCCAGATCCCCCAGGGCGCGAAACCAGATATGCTGTTCCGGCTTGGTGGGCTGGGGATCGAGGTAATTCCTGCGTATCACCGGTCTGCGCTCTATGGTGTGTATCCGCGGCGGCTGAAACTCACCCGGATGCTCTGTCGCCATGCGGGTAAGGAAGTCGAAGTCCGTTTCCAGCTCCTCGGGTGGCGTCACTTCCGGCCGCTGGAACTGGTGCGATAGACCGGGTTCCTCGCAATGAAAGGACACCGAGGTATTGAAGATCGCTATGCCGTCCTGCTTGGCTACCACCCGCCTTGTAGTGAAACTCCTGCCGTCACGAATCGGGTCGACCTCGTAAACAATCTGTTTTTGCGGATTGCCAGGGCGCAGGAAATAACCGTGCAGTGAGTGCGCCTTGCGCTCGCTGGGAACCGTTCGGATAGCGGCATTGAGTGCCTGGGCCAGCACCTGTCCGCCAAAAACGCGCGTCGGGCTCTTGGGGCTGTTGCCAATGAACAGGTATTTGTCGATCTGCTCTACTTCCAGGTAGCGCAGCAGTTTTTCCAGACCTTCACTCATCCCCTGTTACTCCTGTATCGCGGCTGTCTGGCGTTATATCGCGAGGCAACAGGCCGTTAAAGAAAATATCGAAATACTCGATAGCTGCGGTGTCCAGATCATCTACTTTACGCCATAGCTTGATATTCATTGCTGCGTTGACAGCCCCGGCTATCAGGTTCTGTGCGACGAAGATACTGACCGGGCGCACACTGCCATCCTCTATGCCCTCGCGGATAAACTCGCCGAAACGCTCGTTGGCAGCGTCGGTGCGAGCGAGAATTTTCTTGCGTCGCGCCATGGGTAAGGCCGTGATGGTGTTGTAGCGGATCAATGGACCTCTCTCGGAATTCTGTACATGGAAGATCCTGCGACAGGAAAGGTCGATTTTCTGCAATCCGGAATCCGGGGTTTGCGCGGCCTCGGAGTAGATTCTCTCGGTGATCTCCAGGGAGCGGCTGTAGCAGTTGAACAATAGATCCTCCTTGTTTTTGATGTGGTAGTAGAACGCTCCCTTGGATACATTGAGGCGTTCGGCAATTTCATCCAGCGAGGTACCATTGAAGCCCTTGCGGTTGAAGTACCAGGTGCCCGTTTTGAAGAAAGCCTCCTGCTTCAGACGATTTTGTTCGGCACGGTTAAAACCCTGTAGAGCATCATCATCCTCCTCGCCGTAGGCGATGGCACGGTGGGTGTAGCTGCCCGCTTTGCCGTATAGCCCGTGAACGATAATGTCGAGCGCCTCACGTGCTGTGCTTGTCACCTGCTCCCTGGGCACCTGGTGTAGCCAGGAGAAGGTCCAGTCCACGGAGCCCATCATGGCCCTGGTGACTGACGTGGACTCACACGCGCGTATTTCCCCGAGGGCAATACCATCGCGTATGTGCTGTCGCAGCCGCTTGAACATGTCTATGTAGCGGCTTTCCACTTCTTCTCGCTGGGCACCCTTCAGTGCGGCTATTTCCAGCAGGGCGGCAATATGTGGGCCTCGCCCTTCCTGGGCAGCCAGCCAGTTATCAAAGTGCTGCAGGAAAAAGGCAGAGGCTCTATCAATCGGGCTACGGTGACTTTGTTCAATTTCGTCCAGTGTATGGTGGTGATGATTCAACGCCGCCATATAGCACTGGTAGATCAGCTCTTCCTTGGTTTTGACGTAGTAGTACAGACTGGTTTTGGTGAGCCCCAGGCTCTCGGCGATATCGCGCAATGTGGTGGCACGCGACCCCTTATAGTTGAACAATTTCGCCGATTGGGACAGGATCGCGGCTCGCTTGGCATCGTGCTGAGCCGTGCGATTGAACGGTGATAGGGTTTTGCCAGTGGACATGCGTTCTTAATCCCGGATGGGCGGATAGGGGGTATAGGTAGGTTTCCTACTCTATAGTCTAAGATTCAAACTTTAAGTATTATTTTTGTCGCTGTCTACAGAATCTTGTCATTACTGTGTGTTTGAGCCTGCGATGCTGATATGTAACCACTTCCTGGACCGGTAACGACTGATTAGCATCGCAGCCTTGATGCCGTAGTCCAGAATCATTACCGCGAAGATCCAGTACACCGATAGCCCGAGGCTGGCCGCCAGCCAGGCGGGCAGCAGCCGCCCCAATATGATGCCGCAGAAAGTGGCCAGCAGGGGAAAGCGTGTGTCGCCGGCACCCCGCAGGGCACCCGACAGCGTGAATTCGCAGGCCATGAGGGGCTGTACCAGGGCGATGATGTATATGAATGCGACGGTGAGCTCTATGACTTCGGGCTCGTCAATCATGAATCTGGCAAGGTCCGTGGCGAAATAAACCAGTGCCACAGAAAACAATGCCATTGCCGCGAGCGCCATGCGCAAAGAGCGCCAGCCTGCCGCGACCGCTAATTCCGGCTTACCCGCTCCCAGCTGTTGGCCTACCAGCGTTGCTGCTGCTATGCCGAAGCCAAACCCGACGACAATAGAGAAAGACACCAGGCTGATGCCAATGCCGTAGGCGGCGTAAGCCGTGGTTCCGTATTTTCCCACGATGGCAAAAAACACCAGGAAAGCGAGCTGTACGATGCCTTGTTCAAGCACTGCCGGCGCGCCAATGGAGATTAATTGCCGGGTAGTGGCGCCGTCTATAGAGGCAACTTTCAGTGCTTTGAGCTCGTAGTGTCCTCGCCACCATCGCAGAAAAAATATCGCCGTGACCAGTAAGGCTCCCACGCTACCGCCCAGGGCTACGCCAGCCACGCCGAATTGGGGGACCGGCCCTACGCCGAATGCCGCGATATAGGCGAAGGTGACATTGAGCAAGGAGCTGAAAAATAGGTACCACAAGGGTGTGATGACGTTGCCTATGGCGCGCAAGGCAGTGCCCAGCATCATATTTACCGCGGAGAAGACGTTGAATACCCCCAACCAGAAGACGAAACTGGCCGCGGTGGCGGTGGTTTGCTCATCCAGTCCGAACAGGCCCGCTATCCACCTGGGGGCCAATAGTGCAGGCAGGCTCAGGGCCGCGCCCAGCGCTACTGATAACAGTACGGTGGTCCAGGTGACCTGCTCCGCCCGGTCTACCCGGTTGGCGCCCCAGTGGCGTGCGATCAGGGCCGTCGCTGCGACCGATACGCCCATGAGTATGGCCTGGATCAGGAAGAACACCCGGTGACCCGTGGTAACCGCGGCGACCGCGCTGGTGCCCAGGTCAGATACGATCTTGATATGCAGGAAACCTACGGTAGTGAACAGCAGGTTGGACAGTATGCTGGGCCAGGCCAGTTGCCAGACCCGGTTGCTGGTGGAGGCTGCTGCATTGTCTGGAGATGAGGGCAAGGGGTATTCTCGGAGCGTGGGTCGCTATTCTAGCAGTTCACTAGCGGCAAATGGCCTCAGCCGAGATCTCTGCATTCACTGTAGCGAAAACAGTCCGTGGTGTGATCATTAACCATACCAGTGGCCTGCATGTGGGCATAAATGATGGTGGAACCCACGAAGGTAAAGCCGCGTCTTTTCATGTCCTTACTGATGGTATCCGATAGTGGTGTAGTAGCGGGTACTTCTGCCAGGGAGGACCATTGGTTCTGTATCGGTCGGCCATCTACAAAATCCCAGATATAGTCTGAGAAACTGCCAAATTTCGCCTGCACATCGAGAAACGCCAGGGCATTTTTTCGAGCGCCATAAACCTTGAGGCGATTGCGGATGATACGCGGGTCCAGGAGGATCTTTTCCAGCCTTTTGTCGCTGTATTTGGCGATCTCCCCTGCGTCCAATCCGTCGAACAGGGCGTGATAGCCCTCTCGCTTGCGCAAAATGGTTATCCACGACAAACCTGCCTGGGCGCCTTCGAGAATCAGGAATTCGAATAGCCTGGCGTCATCCCTGATCGGTACGCCCCACTCCTTGTCGTGGTAGTCAATGTACAGTGGGTCGTTCCCACACCAGCCGCAGCGCGATATCATCGGCGTTTCTCCATAAAGTCACGGCAACCCGGGATTTACCCTGCTCGCCGGATTTTGATGATAACCGTGGTGATGGCGCAATGACAGATACGATTCTCTACTCCCGCACTGGACACATAGGCCGCCTGATTCTTAATAATCCTGAGCGACACAACTCTCTGGGGCAGGAGCAACTGGAAGCTATTCAGGCGCGATTGACTGAAGTCGCTGCCGATGACCAGGTGCGTGTGCTGGTCGTGACGGGTGCTGGTGAGAAGACTTTTTGCGCGGGCGCTTCGTTGGCGCAACTGGGTGCAGGTCAAATCAGTGGAGACTGCTTCCAGAATACCACCGGCCAACTGGCGGGATTGGCAATACCCACGATTTGCGCGCTTAACGGGAATGTCTTTGGCGGCGGGGTAGAGTTAGCCCTGAGCTGCGACTTCCGCATAGGCCTGGAGGGGAGTCGCATGCGCGTACCCGCAGCGGCTATCGGCCTGTGCTACCCGCTCAGCGGCATTAATCGTTTTGTTGAAAGCCTGGGGGTGAGCCTGGCCAAACGTATACTGGTAGCCTCTGAAGAGTTTGACGCGGACGCAATGCTGGAAATCGGTTTTCTCGATCACCTGGTGTTACCTGCCCAATTGGAAGACACCACGGCGGAACTTGCTCAACACATTGCCGGCCTGGCCCCCCTGGCGGTACGAGCCATGAAGAAAATACTGCAGCAGACCGCATCAGGTGAGCTCGATATGGATGAGGCCAGGTCCTGGTCCCAGGTCTGTGCGGAATCGGAGGATCTGCAAGAGGGCTTTGCAGCCCAGCGCGAGAAGCGCAAGCCGCAGTTTAAAGGTCGTTAGCTGCTAGCGTAATGTGGGTGCCAGGGGTCCGTGACAGGTCAATTCGCGGTCAATTGCCATCCATGGGAGCCCGAGGTTTTCCAGCCACCTGATGCCCGCCTGTTCGGTCTTCAAGCGGGCAATGCTGGCTGCGCTGCAGGCAGTCAGGCAATTGTCGGCAGTAACTGCCACACCGATCAAACCGGGTATGGGCTGGCCATCAACAGGGCTGAGTGCACGGCCGAAACGTTCTCCAGCTTGAGTGATGCAGCGCTCGAAGTTGCCTCTAAGGGCGAATCCCCCGTGGTTGAGCTTTAAGCGGGTTATTCCCGCGTGGCCCCCCCTGGGAAAGCGCACGCCGATCAGCCAGTTGGCGCCGTCCGGTTGCTTGCCAATGGTGGCAACATCCTGATCCATTTCAATGAGCGCATTACTTGCACCCTGTTTCAGGAAAATTTTGCGTACTGAATCGATCGCGTAGGGCCGCATACAGCTATTGAGATCAATCACCATGCCTTTGTCTGGCAGACTCACACCCTCATGCGACAGCTCAACTTTTGACCAGCCCACAAGCTTGAGTATGCCCTTTAGCTGATTTTCCGAGGCGAGGAGGTCACCTTGATCGCTGTAGCAGCTCTCCAGCAATCGGGTGGAGGGGTCGAACAAGTGCTTACTTTCCTCCCACAGGGCTGCCACGTAGTGAAACAGGCTGCGAGCTTCCGCGTCTAGGGGTGTGACGCTGCCAGTTCCGGCGTCCTGGTTTATTCGGCTGATAATGCTCTGGGGGTCATAGGCGCTGAACTTTCTCTCCAGGCGCAGGAGCTCTTCTTTTGCAGCCGCCAGCAAAGCCGGTCCCCGGTCTGTGCTGTTATCCACTACCAGGTGACAGGAGCTGCCAAACGTATATATGCGCTCTTCTGATTTATCGATGATCACAGCGGCTGTTCATGTGTGCGTCTGCCTGAAATAGTGTACTAAACGGCTGTCATTGACAATCTATCACCAGCGGGGGCGGGGTGGCCAGACGTCAGCTGATTTTATTCATGGCCTGGTTTGTGAAGGTGAGTGACACCTCCGTGCCATTGTGCCGTGATATTTCAATCCTGGCAGCGAGCGTTCTGGCCATGGAATGGATGATGCCAAGCCCCATGCCATTTGTTGGGGATAGAGCCGCCTGCTCTGGAATGCCAACGCCATTGTCTGTAATGCTCAGCGTATATGGCGAATTGTTTTCAGCTTCCCTGGATAAGGATACCTGCAGATAGTTGGCCGTGGATGAATCCACGAAAGCATGCTCCATGGCATTCTCGACGGCCTCATGTATGACCAGCGCAATGAGAGAGGCCAGGTCTGCAGGTATGAGGTCAGGGGTGACATCGTTGATGGTGATAATGGATTCATGGTCAATGGTCGACGTTTTGATTTTCTCCGAGAAAATGAAGTCAGTGTACTTGCGCAGATCCGCCATGAGGCCTTCTTCATGGAAGAACAGGCAGCCCTCAAGTCGCTCCAGCGACGTAACTATGTCGATGCATTTCTCCGCAGCTTCAGCTGCCAATTCATCGGCAAGGTAGCTTTTCTGCTCCTCGACAAAATCGCGAATCAGTGCCAGTGTCGCGATATTATGCTGATGCGCGGCATTAATTAACTCGTCATGCAATTCCTGATGTTCCTGGATATCGTCATAGGCGCGCTCCTCGTTCTCCCGCATGGTGATCGCCAGATCATTGGCGCGGCGGTTGATGGCGTAACTGTCATAGGTGCGCTTGCCGAGCCAGGAAAAGAAAGCGAACAATGCAATATAAGCGCACCAGGCCCACCAGGCAAACCAGGGCGGTGGCAGAACCTCTACGTTGATTGATATACCTTCACGATTCCATACATCCGAAGAATTCGCTCCCTGTACCCGGAAAACATAATTTCCGGCGGGAAGGTTGGTGTAAGTCGCAGTATTCCTGGTGCCGTTCTCTATCCAATCCGGGTCGAAACCCGCTAACTTGTAACGGAACTGATTATTTTCAGGATCGATAAAATCCAGCACGCTGAATTCGAAGGTTACGAAGTAGTTTTTGTGGGTTAGTTGGACTTTACTAAATATAGTTGGATCTACTATTTTTATCTCGACGGAATCTGCAATAAGTAATTTCGTAAGTCTAACTTCAGGCAGTAAATCGTCGAGTGTAAACTGACCTGGTTCAAATCGTATGTAACCGTTGCTGCCACCGAAATATAGGTTACCATCGACATCTTTATGTGAAACTGAAAAATCAAATTTGTGATTCTGCAGCCCATGGCGCGCAGATATAACACTACTGTCCTTCTTTATAGGATCAATTCTAATAAGGCCAGAGTTTGTTGAGCACCAAATGAAACCATGGTCATCCACTTCCATCGAGTAAATAGATCTCGCTAAGCTCCTGTCGGTAATAACCCGCTCCATTTTGGAAGAATCGACTTCCGCTAGGAATCTTCTGGGCCAAAGGAATAAGCCGTGGTGCATTGTACCCAGCCATAGGTCGCCTGTCGGAGACTCTGCCATCTGCCAGAAAAGGGGCGCAGAGCTGAGAGAGAGCGACAGGTTATCTGTTGGGACTCTCAGAAGAGTCTTTTTCGCGTTATCGTAACGGTATAATCCAGACTCAGTTCCAGCCCAGATAACTCCTGTACTAGTTTCGAATAACAGTATCACTCTTAGATTGTCACCAGATCTAAAAACGATCTTATTATCCGGCGATATTACATTTAGCCCGGCGCCATATGTGCCTATGAGAGTTTCGCCGCTTCTCGTGGTAAGAATTGCGCTAATAGCTGTCTCTTATACACATCTCCGAGCCCACGAGACCAACGAC
>JARFQU010000145.1 GCA_029287595.1 Halioglobus sp.
CAGCAGCACCTTGTCGCCCTCCTGCATCTTCACGCCCGCCACCTCGGTATCTTCCATGACGGTTCTGCGCATGGTGACGAAGGCCGGGTTATAGCGCAGCATCTCTTCACAGGCATCGGGGATGAGGCTGGGGTCATCCACCAGCATTTGCAGCTGGTCCGGGTGCTCCATCAACAGGCGCATACCGTGTGCCGTGACCGAGCGGGTGCTCTCGTTACCGGCGGCAATCAGCATCAGGAAGAACAGCTGAAACTCCTCCGGGGTGAGTTTTTCCTCCTCCACTTCCCCGTCCAACAATGCACCGACAATGTTTGCAACGGGATTTTCGGCGTGCTGTTGTGCCAGTTCACCCGCGTAGAGGTAGATATTGGCCGCGGCTTCCTGCGCCAGCGCCGCGGGGTCTTGCCCGCCAATATCCTCATCCTCCTGGAACATCATCTGGTTGGTCCAGGTGAAAAATCTTGAACGGTGGTCAATGGGTACGCCACACAAATCGAGAATCGCCATCAGTGGCAGCTCCGCGGCAACCTCGGTTATAAATTCACAGTGTCCCCTGTTCGCCACCTCATCGATGATCGTCTTCGCATAGTGTTTAAACGTGTCGTGGTAACTCTCCACTGCCTTCGGGGTAAAGGCATTGCGTGCGATACGTCGAAATTTTCCGTGCTTGGGTGGGTCCATGTTCACCAGCATCATGGTTTGCATGGCGATGGTTTCGTCATCGTACTCGGTGGGTACGGTCAGGCGCTTTTCGCTGGAGAATATCTCAGGGTGCTTGGCGATATAATCCACGTGCTCTCGCTGCAGCACCGCCCAGTAGGGCACCGCTGTCAGGGGATCCTCGATCTTGATAATAGGCGCATCTGCCTGGGCGCGCAGTTCACTGAGTTTTTGCAGGTGATTGCCTGCGCCATACAGATCGGGATCCAACAGGTTGATATAGGGACATTGGGACATCTGGGGAACTCCAAAACTGGCCGGTTATTGCGACTCGAGCCTGGATTCTACGCGTCTATTGATCTGTGTTCCAACCTGGTTTTTTTATGCTGCCCGTGCCTGATTGGCCGCACCATGGCCAGGCAAGGCGATTGCAGACTGCGGGGGTCTAGGAAGCCCTGGCCACGCGCTCCGCGACCTGCTGGCTGGACAGGTACTCATCGTAGGTGCCCTGGAAATCTACCAGCTCGTTATCCTTGATGTCGATAATGCGTGTTGCCAGTGATGACACGAATTCACGGTCATGACTGACGAAGATCAGGGTGCCGTCGTAATGTTCCAGTGCCAGGTTCAGGGACTCGATGCACTCCATGTCCAGGTGATTGGTCGGCTCATCCAGCAATAACACGTTGGTATCCATCATCATCAACTTGCCAAACAACAGGCGGTTCTTTTCACCGCCGGAGCAGACCTTTGCCTGCTTTTCGAAATCATGTGATGAAAATAGTAATCTGCCGAGGGTGGCGCGTACGATCTGGTCGTCATGGCTGGGTTTGCGCCACTGGCTCATCCAGTCAAACAGGTTCAGGTCACAGGCAAAATCTGCGGTGCTATCCTGGGGGCAGTAGCCCAGGGTGGCATTCTCAGCCCATTTGACGCTGCCACTATCGGGCGTTAATTCATTCATCAGGCAGCGCAGGAAAGTGGTCTTGCCGGCACCGTTTTCACCAATAACCGCCAGCCGCGCGCCGGCTTCCAGGATCAGGCTACCCTTGTCGAACAAAGGTGCCTCATCGAAGCCGTGGCCCAGTTTATCCAGTACCAGCGCCTGGCGGTGCAATTTCTTATCCTGCTTGAAGCGTATATAGGGGCTGACCCTGCTGGAAGGCTTGATGTCCTCCAACTTGATCTTCTCTAAGCGCCTGGCGCGGGAGGTTGCCTGCTTGGCCTTGGAGGCATTGGCCGAAAAGCGGCTGACAAACTGCTGCAGGTCGGCAATCTCCGCGCTTTTCTTGGCGTTTACCGACTGCTGTCGTTCGCGTGCGGCTGTGGATGCCGTCATAAAATCGTCGTAGTTACCCGGATAGATACGCAGTTCACCGTAGTCGATGTCGGCCATATGGGTGCACACGGCGTTCAGGAAATGCCGGTCGTGTGAAATGATGATCATCGTACACTTGCGCTCGTTGAGCATCGCTTCCAGCCAGCGAATGGTGTCGATATCGAGGTTGTTGGTGGGCTCGTCCAGCAGCAGTATGTCCGGATCAGAGAACAGGGCCTGGGCCAGCAGTACGCGCAGCTTCCAGCCCGGCGCCACCTGGCTCATCGGGCCGTAGTGCAGTTCATGGTCGATACCGGCGCCCATCAGAATCTCGCCGGCGCGGCTCTCGGCGCTATAGCCGTCCATTTCAGCAAACTGCACTTCCAGGTCAGCGACTTTCATGCCGTCCTCTTCCGACATCTCGGGCAGGGCGTAGATACGGTCGCGCTCCTGCTTTATTGCCCACAGTTCCTCGTGCCCCATGATTACTGTGTCCATCACCGAGTACTGCTCAAAGGCGTATTGATCCTGGCTTAATTTTCCCAGGCGCTCGTTGGGTGTAATAGAGACATTGCCGGCAGTGGGCGTCAGGCTGCCGTCCAGTATTTTCATAAATGTCGATTTACCACAGCCGTTGGCCCCGATCAGGCCGTAGCGATTGCCATCCCCGAACTTCACCGAGATGTTTTCGAACAGCGGCTTGGCGGCAAACTGCATGGTGATATTTGCGGTAGAGATCAACGGACTTTTCCTGACACGACGGTGTGGTTTGGGGGTTGCTGAAGAAGATGCTGCGAGAGGGGGCGCACTTTAGAGGATACGGGACGCCAGGTCGAGCCCGCTGTGTGGTAATAATCCAATTGCGATAGCGACTACCTAGAGCTTGCGGACCTTGAATTTACGCCCCTTGATCTTGCCATTGAGCAGGCGCCCCAGGGCTTTATCCGCCTCATTGTGGGCTATGGCGACATAGGTGGAATAGTCTGTGACAGTAATCTTGCCCACCGCTTTGCCGTCCATTCCGGCTTCACCGGTGAGGGCGCCCAGTATGTCGCCTGCGCGGATCTTCTGTTTGCGCCCGCCGTGGATGCACAAGGTGACAAATGCGGGAGGGGCCAGGCCTGCTGCGGACTTCGGAACCTGCTCAATATCCTCATATTGCAGTTCCTGCTGCAGGTAATCGCCGATGCTCTGTAACTTGTAGCGTTCTGAGTCGGTGAACAGGCTGAGCGCCAGGCCCTCTTTGCCGGCGCGCCCGGTGCGCCCTATGCGGTGCACATAAACCTCGGTATTGCGCGGCAATTCAAAGTTCACCACGGCCGGCAGATCATCGATGTCCAGCCCTCGGGCGGCCACGTCGGTGGCTACCAGTATGCTGCAACTGAGATGTTTGAACTGGATCAGCACCTGGTCGCGATCGCGCTGTTCCATGTCCCCGTGCAGGGCCTGGGCGTGAATGCCGGACCGGTTGAGGTGCTCGCAGACCTCGCGCACCAGCTGTTTGGTATTGCAAAAAACCACCGCCGCTGAGGGTTGGAAGTGCGCCAGCAGCTTTACCAGCGCCGCCAGCCGATCACTTTTCTGGCAGATAAAAAACTGCTGGTCGATGTGCTGTCCGTCATGCAGCGACTCGACACTCACGCGCTGTGGGGTCGTTTGAAAGCGAGCGCTCAGCTTCAGGATATTTTCCGGGAAGGTCGCCGAGAACAACAGTGTTTGCCTCGTTGCGGGGGTCTCGCCTATGATCGCCTCGATATCATCGACAAAGCCCATTTCCAGCATGCGGTCGGCTTCATCCAGCACCAGCGTATTGACCCGTTCCAGCGACAGGGTCTCTTTGCGCAAATGATCCTTGATGCGCCCCGGTGTGCCCACCACCACATGGGCGCCGTGCTCCAGGGAGCCGATCTGGGGGCCAATAGACTGCCCACCCACCAGGGTGACCACCTTGATGTTCTGCTGGTAGCGGGCCAGGCGGCGGATTTCACTGGCGACCTGTGAGGCCAATTCCCGCGTGGGGCAAAGAATCAGTGCCTGGGTGCCAAAGTCCCGCGGATTGATTCTGGTGAGCAGTGGCAGGGTAAAGGCGGCGGTTTTTCCGCTACCGGTTTTAGCCTGGCCGATTAAATCCACGCCCGCGAGTGCCTGGGGCAGGGCGGCTGCCTGAATAGCGGTCATTTCCAGATAGCCCAGACTCTCCAGGTTAGTGAGTTGGGCCGGTGGCAATGGCAGGCTGGAGAAAGAGAGGTTGCTCAATTTGGAGATCATTTGCCGTAGGAGAGGGCGGCAGTGTAACAGGGTATGATCCCCATGGACCATATTCATCTGTACGGCTCTAGTGCACTGGCTCCTGAGCTGAACTTTAACAACTTTTACCAGCTTGCAGCAGTTAACTTGAGCTTGTGTGAGCGTACTGATAAGTTATCCGACAGCGAAATGCCTTAGAAACGACAAGTAAAATAATAGGGGGGAGTCGTCAGGGATGTCGAACACAAACAGTACCAGGGTCGGGCTTCTGGCCGATGTGACCGGGGAATACTTTACCTCGAGGCTGATATCCGGAGGCGACGAGGTTGCCGCTGGCGGGGCTTCCGGGGTCAATGGCGCGAAAATAGGCCAGGTCGGTTCCTATCTGATGGTCAAGCAGTCCACTGTGCAGACTCTGGTGATGGTGGAGCGCAGCTACAGCGTGGCTGACAGGCAGGGCCAGGCCGCGCATATGGTTCGCCTGACGCCGCTGGGGGAGCTTAGCCCGAAGGGTGAGTTTACGCGAGGTGTCTCGCGCTTTCCCAACATCGGCGACGAGGTTCACCTGGTCCCCCAGGCGCATCTGGCGGGCATTTTTTCCGCTCATGGTGATGTTGCATACAAGGTAGGTCGCCTGGCATCTTTTGACACTATTGATGTCAACCTGGATGCCTCGGCATTCTTTGGTCGCCACGCGGCAATTCTGGGCCAAAGCGGCTCGGGAAAATCCTGGACGGTAACCAGCCTGATACAATCTGCTCTACGCAGTATGCCCAACGCGCATATTATCCTGCTCGATATGCACGGCGAATACTCTGACAAGGAAGTGGATGGCATCGCCCTCAGCTCACCCTTTCCTCAGGATAAGGTGCGCAGCCTCAATGCCAATTCTGTGGAATTCCCCTATTGGCTGATGACCTATTCCGAGCTGTGCGACCTGATCATTGACCCGGCGGATGAAAATGCCTCGATCCAGATTTCGTACCTGCGCTCAATCCTGATGAGGCTGAAGCGAGAAACCAACGAGCACCTGGATTTGGGGCATATCACCGTAGATTCCCCGGTGTATTATTCGATGAGTGAATTTGCCGAGATGATCGAGCAGACGAATTCAGAAACCACAAATTTTGGCAAGACCAAGTCGCCGCTGTTTGGCAGGTTCAACCAGATGCTGGTGCGGCTGAACAGCATGCTGAATGATACGCGCTACGACTTCCTGATGAAGCCGAAAACGAGGACCTCGACCGAATCACTGGCTGACCTGATGAAAGACATCGTCGGTTTGGGGGAGCCGCGTGCCAACGTGACCGTACTGGATCTCAGTGCCGTGCCCTTCGACGTGGTCCCCATGGTGACTGCCCAGATCGGCAGGCTCGCTTATGAATTTAATTTCTGGAACCCGCTGTGTCGCGAGTTTCCCATTTTCCTCATCTGCGAAGAAGCACACGAGTACATCCCCCGAGAAGATATTCCGCGCTTCAGGGAAGCTCGCCGCTCAATGGAGAGAATTTCCAAGAATGGTCGTAAATACGGTGTCGGACTGTGCGTGGTGAGCCAGCGGCCGCACGATGTTTCGGAGACAGTTCTGGCCCAGTGCAGTTCTTTCATTTGCCTGCGCATATCCAACCCGGAAGACCAGGAATACGTGCGTTCCATGGTGCCCGAAGCGGCGCGTGGAACCTTCGCGGCGCTCACGTCATTGTCCAAGGGTGAGGCAGTAGCGTTGGGCGAGGCAGTACCGATGCCGGTGCGCTTCAGGATCGACCTGCCGGACCCACCACCCAACTCAACAGATGTCGACTACGCTGGCAAATGGCGAACCGGTGGCCATGATATAGATGTCGAGAAGCTGATCAGTAACTGGCACAAGCAGATTCGTTAAGCTTCAGTCAGGCTGCAGCTTCTTCCGCTTCAACTGCTACTTCTTCACTGGGCTCAAATTCAGCCAGCTTGGTTTCCAGTTCCTGGACCTGGCGCTGCAGTTCTGCCTTTTCAGTCTTGGTCTTGCTCAGGGATTTCTGCAGCAGGTCGTTCGCTGCTGTCTTTTCCGCGAGTTTCTTCTTGTTGGCGTCGAGATTCTTTTTCATCTTGGCGGGATCGAATTGCTTAAGCGTCTTTACTTCCGCGCGTTCATCGGCAAGGTCTTTTTGCAGTGTTTTTAAGCGTTTCTTCTGCGTTTCAATCTCTTCTTTAAGGTTCTCACAGCGCTGGTGTAATTCACGATTCTGTTGCGCCACTCGCTTGTTAGCCGACGCTTCTGTGGAAAGGCTGCTTATCTGCTCAAGTTGCCTGGCGATCGTGGCCTTTTGCTCTTCATTTTCTTTCTTGCCGCTCTCAATCTCGGCAGACTTGGCATCAAGTTGTTCCTGATACTCTGCCCTGAGGCGTTCTTCCAATTCAATAAGTTTTTCAAGATTTTTGGTGGTCAGCATTCATGTGCTCCTGTGTAGTTGTCTATCGGTATCGTTTGATCACTAAATTTTGTTTGTGTGCAATCCCTTGACGGGGGTGGCGAGCGAAGGTCAGCTCGTCACAAAGCGCCGCTCCAGATACTGGATAATATCCTTTGATTCATACATCCACTGGGGCTCGCGCTCGCCTTCATCTATACGCAGGCAGGGCACCTTCAGGTTTCCTCCCCCGGCCAGCAACTCCTCGCGGGCGGATTCCGAGCGTTTCACATCCCGGGTCTCAATATGCAGTGATTGCCGCTTCATCTCCCGCCGCACCTTCACACAGAAGGGGCACGCCTCGTACTGGTAGAGTTTGAGGCCGGCAGTCTGTGCGTCAATACTGGCCTGTGATGCGGCATCCCGTGTAATTTCCCTGGGGGCAAATGCCCAGTTAAAGAGCAGGATAAGCTTGCCGAGGATCAGGCGGATGATTCGCATGGTGGTTTCCAGTGGTGAGTAGCCCGGGGCATATTCCGGGCGCGCATTATACAGGAACTGGAGGAAATATGGCCGTTTTTTCTCCCGGGCCGCTGCAATTGGAAGCATAAATCTTGTTCTTGCGCCCTTGAATCCCCGAATGTTGCCACAGAATGTTTCCAATGCGGGGGAAGTGTTTTGTTGTTACTATGGAACTTCCTTGTTCCAAACAAGCAAAAAGGGCTGTGCTGTGCACCACTGGATTTGTCGACTGCTGTGCCTCGGGTCAATCATCGGCCCTGTCTCGTTATTCCCGGCGGCGGCCTGGTCCGACGATGTCGTCTCTGCGCAAGTTGCATCGGGGAAAGCCCTGTATAACGCCCAGTGCTCCAACTGCCACGCGATGACGCTGCGGGGTTCCGCCCACGGGGCGACACTGCGGGGCGACGCCTTTGTGGAGCGCTGGGGGGATCGCAACTCCACTGCGTTACTGCGCTACAACCAGGCCAATATGCCCCCCGGTAGCGCTGACTCTCTCAGCGAAAGCCAGCACCTGGCTGTGGTGGCTTACCTGCTGCGCAGCAACGGCCTTGAACTGGCGCAGGCCTTGAGCGCGGATGCTCCCGTTGCCATCGCGACCGGGGAGTTGATCGCGATCAAACCGGGCGAGGCCCTGGAGAGCTGGGGCTCGGCCGATACTATCGACGAGGCGGCTCGTAACAAATCCGGATTCACTAACCGGCCAGTGGAAAACTTTGCGCCAGTCACCGAGGCCATGCTGGCAAATCCGCCGGCGCCTGACTGGTTGAGCTGGCGCCGCACCCGGGATGGACAGGGCCACAGCCCGCTGAACCAGGTCAATCGCGACAACGTGCAGGAGCTGCGCCTGGCCTGGGCACTGGCGATGCACGACGGGAGTAACCAGGTCACGCCGCTGGTGCACGATGGCATCATGTACCTCACCCACCCGGGCAATATCATCCAGGCCGTGGCAGCCGATACCGGGGAGGTGATCTGGGAGTACCGTTACCGGTTCCCGCCCGAGGCCAGGACCCTGGGTGGACCGGTGCGCAATATTGCCATTTACGGGGACAAGCTTTTCCTGGCGACCTATGACGCGGCCATCGTGGCCATCGACGCCCGCACCGGGAAACAGGTGTGGCGCACACCCAAAGCGGATTACCGCGAGGCCTACACCCACACGGCTGGGCCGATTGTCGGTGGCGGGGTGGTGCTCAGCGGTATCAACGGCTGTGAATTGTTTACCGCGGATGGCTGCTTTATTACCGGCCACGACCCGGACAGCGGTGAAGAGCTGTGGCGCACCTCGACTATTGCACTGCCGGGTACACCGGGAAATGAGACCTGGGCGGACATGCCGCTGGAACTGCGCGCCGGTGGCGATACCTGGATCGCGGGCAGCTACGACCATGACCTGGACCTGTTCTTCATCGGGACCTCCCAGGCCAAGCCCTGGGTGGCGGCCAGCCGTGGCATGTCGGCGCGTGATGCCGCCCTGTATACCAACTCCACCCTTGCTATAGAACCCCGCACCGGGAAACTCGCGTGGCATTTCCAGCATGTGCCGGGTGAGACCATCGACATGGAGGTTGGCTTCGAGCGGGTCATCGTCGAAGTGGATGGGCGCAAGCGTCTCTACACCATTGGTAAAGACGGTATTTTGTGGCAGTTGGATGCCGCCAGCGGTGACTTTATCGCCCTGGTGGAAACCCAGGTGCAGACCATTTATGACGCGATAGACAGAGAGTCCGGCAGGGTTGCCTACCGCGAAGACATCGTCGACGCCGGGATCGGGGATACGGTGAGCGCCTGCCCCGGCATTTACGGTGGCCATAACTGGCAGTCTATGGCGTACAGTCCGCAAAGCCGCGCGCTGATTATCCCATTGCACCAGCTGTGTTCCGACATGGTGGGCCGCAAGGTGGCGCTTGAACCCGGATCGGGCGGCTACGGTGGTGACTCCCGTACCTACCCGATGCCGGGTGTGGATGGCAAACTGGGCCGGTTGGCTGCCTGGGATGTTAAGACGCTGCGGGAAAAATGGAGCGTGGAGCAACGCGCCATGTTCCTGACCGGCGCCCTGACGACCGCGGGTGGACTGGTATTTATCGGCGACGTGGATCGCTATTTCAGCGCCTACGATGTGCTGAACGGCGAGCGTTTGTGGCGCACGCGGCTGGCGGCTCCGCTGCACGGCTACCCCATCACCTACAGCGTCAAGGGTAAACAATACGTGGCCGTCCCCACCGGTATCGGCGTGTTCCGAGCCCTGACCGCGACAGTCAGCCCGGAGATCTACCAACCGGCCAACGGCCAGGCGCTTTACGTATTCGAACTGCCGGAGTGAGTTGCGCGGGGCCAGCAGGCTCTCCGCTTGCGACCGGGGTAAGCGATGAATAGGTTGCGGGTCAGGCGGTTGCCTGCAGGTAGGCTGATAACCGGGCATATTCCTCGGTTCGTGGCACATATCCGGTGGGGTCTTCGGCCAGGCTCATTAACATTGCGTGGTGGTGCCACGCGACCGCGGTCACTTCGTCCTGCTGCAGGCGCAGCTCACTGCGGTCAATATCCCGATGAATAAGATAGATATGTTGAAACACCCGCTCGTGCAACGTTTCAGTATGCAATTGGGTTTGCAAGGTAAATAACCATGCGGCGTCCCTCGCCGAGGCGTTCACTCCCAGTTCTTCCAGCAGTTCACGTTCCAGGCTCACCTCAAGTGAGTCGTCCCCCACTACATGGCCCGCAGCGCTAACGTCCCACAGTCCAGGATGCAGTTCGGCGTGACTGGAGCGTTTTTGGAAGAGTAGTTCCCCGGACGAATTAATCACCCACAGGTGCACGGTTGCATGCCAGTCGCCATCGCGGTGTACTTCTGCACGGGGTTTAAACGTGTCGGTTGGCTCGCCACCTGCGGTGTAGATACGCAATGATTCCCGGGGCGCCAAGTGATTCTTACCAGCGCATTGACAGGGTCACACCGCCACCGTTGCTGTCGGCCCAGGGGATCAGCTGTACCTGGTCATTAAACGGGTCGGTGAAAAACCAGCCGGTGGCTGTACCGATCACCGCCCCGGCGACCACATCGTACCAGTGATGCTCTCTGGCGCGCTCGCGTGCAACCCCGGTGAGGGTCGCCACGGCGTACGCGGGAACGCCGATTTGCCAGCCATAGCGGCGATGCAGTGTGGTAGCTGAGGAAAACGCATTGGTGGCATGCCCGGAAGGAAAACTGTCGTCGTCGCTCTCGTCTGGGCGCTCCGAGTCGATCAGGGTCTTTCCCGTCAGGGTGATGGCTGCGCCGGCAGCGACACTATAAACCGCCTGGCGTAAGCCCTCCCAGTCATCTCTCACCGTCGGTAGCAGCAGGGCGGTACCCATGAGTGAGTAGACTCCCGCATTGCTGATATCATCCCAGGTCCCTTCGCTATTGCCGTAGGTTGGGTAGCTGGCAGCTGAAGCCAGGGTAAACATCACCAGCAGTCGGGGAAACTTCATGGACCTTCCTTTGGTGCACAGAGGTGTGAGTCAGGGGATACGATCAACTATACTACAGTGTGAATCAAATCTGTTATTGCCGTAGTCCGGAATGCCGGATTTGTACTAGGTTTGCGAACGTTGAGAGCCGCACGCGGCCAGGGTAGTTGTCACGGCCGCTTCCGCGGCGGCCACAACCTCGGCCAGGGGTTGGTTGGCGTCAATTTCCACAATATGTGCGCCGTTAAAGGTCAGCTGTGGTGTGATCTCAATTTTCCTGGCCAGCGCCTCCCGGCGGTGGTCCGGCTTGCGTGCGAAGGCGGTGTCCAGGTCAACGTTCAGCCGTATGACCAGGTCGGGCCGGTGACTGGTCATCCACTCAAAAGCTTTTTGTTCGCGCTGCGCCAGCCACTGTACGAAACGATTGCCCTCGGCATTTACGGACATGTCGGGGCCATCGAAAGCACTGGGAAAGTCCAGTTGCGGGTAGCGATCTGCGATAATAATCATGCCTTTGCGGCGCAGTGCCTGCATCCTGCGAAAGCGTCGTATACGCCTGAGAGTAAAGGCATACATGACCATCGCAGGGAAGGTGTCGGGTGACTTGTTCCTGGTGCGGGACTTGCGCACGGTGGAAGCCTTGCTCTCAATGAAGCCCCCAAGCGATCCGCCGATGACGGGAAGATTGGAGAGTGAGCGGCCGGTATTACCCTGCTGCTTGCCAAGATGGGCAGCGGCAGCGGGGCCGTAACCCCTGACCCACTCCAGCAGGGCTTCACTGACTGTAGATTTACCCGAGCCGTCGCAACCGACAATCGCTATCAGTGGAGGCAGGGCAGGGGCATTGTTCGACATCAGGATATGCCGTCGTAAGTGCTGGTGAAATAGCGTAAGCCGCGACTTATCATATAGGCCAGCAGGCCTGCGGCCCAGAGGTAGTACCAGAACAGGTTGTCGGGCAACTGGCCGGGATCGAATCCACGTTGGGCGAAATCGCAGGCAGCGGCCACGGTCACCAGCCAGATGATTTTTTTCTCCTCCCGCTTGATGCAGCGGCGTATCCAGAAGGGGTACTTGGGCTTTTTCCAGCCGCGCAGGCGCGGCATGAGAAAGGGCACTTCTTCCGCCCACTGGGAATGTGCTTCACCAAATTCCTCGCGCAGGAACTCCTCCTCATAAACCGAAATGCGCTCGTACACCAGGATGCAGACGAAAAATACCAGGGCGCCATACTCCCAGCTGCCAGAGAGCATGGCGATACCAGTGAAGTTAAGTATGCGGCCCAGATACAGGGGATTGCGTACCAGGGAGTAGGGTCCGGTAGTGTTGAGTTCAGGGGCTACGGCAGCAACTTTGTTGGAGCCCGATGTGCCCAGTGCCGCATGGCCACTGGTGACAATGCGCAGCAATGCGCCGGCCGCGGCAATTCCAAACGCAACGCAGAACCAGGCGAGGTTGGCGCCGTTGGCGTCAAAGGGGCCCATGGCGCCGTTAAAATAAGCGATTACCACGCTGAGAATGCCCACATACTTCAGGTATTTTCCGCGTATTTTGAACAGGGCTTTGCCGCTCCTGGCGAGTTCGAGTTGGTGATACATGGGTATTAAGACCTTGAAAGCTTGTGGCAGACGGCGGGTAGTGCCCGCTGGACTGAAGGGGGAGCTATGAGCGATTTGGCGGCGATTATAGCAAAGCGCGGGGCCTTTGTAAGATGCCAGTTCGGCTGGATTGACTGCCACCGGGGACAGTTCCAGGCAGGCTGATGCGCAGTTGCCGAAGCCTTGCTGGAGTGCGGTTTAGTCGGACTGTATAGCTTGCAGGCGCCGCCTACCCAGAAAATGGCTATAGAGGAAAAATTACCGTAGACTGCGCTATTATAAAAAATATTTCCGGTCACCTCGCCTGTCAGTTTCTGCCTCATCCTTACCCGACCACCAACTTCTTCCCCGCGTTATTGCCGTAACTGGCTGTGATGGGGCGGGCAAGTCCACGCTGAGTGAAGACCTGTGTGCTAAATTGCAGGTGGAGGGTCCCGTCGAATGGCTTTATCTTGGCCAATCGTCGGGAAATATCGCCGAATGGATCAGGAATCTGCCGCTAATAGGTGCGCCGGTGGGTCGCTACCTTGTGGCCAAGGCGAACCGGGCGCACAGCAGCAAGGCATCCGGCCCGGATACCGCGACCACAGTGGTAATTTATATACTTTCCCATTGGCGTGCGCACAAATTTCGCCGCATGTTGAGGATGACTCGCCGGGGTGCGGTGGTGGTTACCGACCGCTACCCCCAGGCAGAGGTGCCGGGCTTTTATTTCGATGGCGCTGGCCTCGGCGCGGTGAATGTGGAGAGCTGGCTGGGACGAAAACTCGCGGCGCGCGAGCAGCGGCTTTACCAGTGGATGGCAAGCCATATCCCGGCCCTGGTGATCAGGCTCAACATCGACGCCGATATCGCCCACCAGCGCAAACCGGATCACAAGCTTTCGATGTTGCAGGACAAGGTCGCCATCATTCCCAGGCTGGACTTCAACGGCGCGCACATTCTTGATCTCAGCGGACTTGATCCCTATGATCAGGTGCTCGATGCAGCGTTGATAGCCGCCAACTCCGCTGTCGATCCATCACAAGGCTGACTTCTCTTTGCTGACCAACCGGTGCCCTCCCATCATGCTAAACTGCTGCTATTAGAGTGATAACGAGCGCGCTATGCTTGATTTTTTGACCCGCTCCAGCGAAAAGCAGGTACCGCTGCTGGGGGTATTCGCCATAATCGGTTGTGATGGCACTGGAAAAACAACATTGACCCATGACCTGTTGGCCAGTCTGCGCGAAAAGGGCCGGGCTGAGCGATGTTATATGGGCCTGGTCTCAGGCGAAATGGGCGACAAAATCAAGGCGCTGCCCTTCATTGGCGTCAAGCTGGAAGACAACCTGCATAAAAAGGCCAACCGCGCCCTGGATATGGAGAAGAAACTTCCTGGTCTGGGTACCGCGTTAATTATGTATATGCTGTCCCTGTGGCGTGCGGCGCAATTGCTGCGGGTGATACGCCTGTCACGGCGTGGTGTTAAGGTCATTGCAGATCGCTATCCACAGGTTGAGGTTCCCGGTTTTCATTACGACGGCCCCGGCCTCACGGTTCATCGCACGGACAACTGGCTGGTGCGCAAGTTTGCGCGTCAAGAGCAGAAAATGTACGAGTGGATGGCAGGGCAAAAACCAGCCCTGGTCATCCGTCTCACTATCGATGTCGATACCGCCCTGCAGCGCAAGCCCGATCACGACATTGTTGAACTGCGGGACAAGATTTCAGTAATGCCTCGCCTGACGTTCAATGGCGCGCAGCTTTGCGATATTGATTCCACGATTCCCTATGCGCAGGTGCTTGAAGCAGCACTCCAGGCGATCAACCAGGCCCAGCCCACCTCAGCGTAAACCCCGAGGGGATTTCCTCCTTTTCCTACCTGTGGGTGTTCAGGAAATACTGGCAGGATCACTTCTGCGGATGAGAAAGACCATCACCAATGGTGGCAGTATTGCGGCGACGCAGGCGGCCACGCCCGCGCCGATCAAGCCCATTTTCGATGTCAGCAGGCCGAACAGTGTCAGGTAGATGAGCGCAGACCAGACCGACAAGCGCAGGACCTTGGCCGCGTGACCAATCGCGTAGGTCGCGGCGCGCAAAGATGATGCGATGAGTTCAAATGTAGCCGCCAGTAGCAGCAGGGTGAGTACTGGCGCGGCCCCCACAAACTCATCGCCAACAATTTTGCCCAGCAGCGCCGCGCCGAAAAAGTAGCCAGCCAGTGCGAATAGCAAGCCTATGCCGCCGCCAAACATTGCTGTGCGGTACGCAACCAGTTTGAAATCCGTGCTGCCCTGGTTCCAACTCCTGGTCAGATCGAGAAACACTACCTGTCGAATCAATATGGCCGGTTTAGCCAGCAGGGTGGAGAATTGGCGTGCCAGGCGCAGCAGTCCCGCTTCAGTTGGACCCAGGAAGTAGCCAGCCATCAGTATCGAGACATGCTTGGGTATCAGATCAATATTGGATTGCCAGTAGGTGATCCATACGAAATGACGTAAGCCGGAAAATTCCGCCATGGTGGCATCGCTGTTATCTTCTCCCTCCGGTGCGGGGCCTACATGTCGAACGTACTCGCGATGGCCATGCCAGATCACATAAAAATTTTCGCAGATATACGCTAAAGCCAGGATTGCTATGTACGCTGCAAATGGACCCTCCAGCCACCAGGCCATAGCCACGCCGACCAATCGAATAGCTGGGCCGATGGTTTCCTTTTTTCCCAGAATATCGAACCTGTCAAGGAGGCGAAGAATACCGATACCCGTGACATTGCGGGAGGTCAGTAACACCAGGCCGTAAGCCATGAGCAGAAACACCTGATCCCGGTCCAGGCCCATCAGGGGTCCGATCAGGGGTGCCATGCCCACTGCGACTGCAGTGGCGATGACACTGGTGTAAAGGTCCAGTCGCCGGCTAATGCCGATCAGGCGCCGCAGGGTACGGGTATCATCGGCATCGTAGGCGGGAACACCATAACGTATGATGGCCTGGAACTGTTTAAAATTAAGCAAGCCGCGTATCAGCAGGATATAAGTCTGCATCACCACCACCATACCGAACTCAGCTGGACCCAGTGCTCTGGCCATGAGTGCAGTGGTGGCCAGCAACATAATTGCGGCTATGCCACGTCCGCGCAGCAGCAGAGTAAAATTACCCAGTACCCTGCGCATCGGGCCCTGCGCGGGCTCGCCTTCTGGTGATTTTGCCACGGGGTGCTTAGTCGTCATCCGTGGTGAATTGGATATTGATACCGCCTGCGCCGCCGGCGGAATAGCGGTCGGTATCAACGTCGTATTCGATCTCTTCGCTGGTAAGCGTGCTGTCCTTGCGGGTCAGGGTTGCCGAGCCTTGCATCACTAACTTGTCGGTGGACCTGAAGTACTCCACCATGGCCGCGGTGCCATCAACACGCTCTTGCGCATCGTCACCGCCGGGTTCTTCTTCGCTATCGCGCAGAAAAGAAATCCTGGCGGGTTCGCCGGTGACCACGACGCGATCGGGGTTATCCAGTTTGCCATATACCACCGCGGTGTCTCCGAATAGCGACCAGTCAGGCGCACGCAGTTCGAATTGGCCGCTGAAGTGCACAACGTCTACCTCGTCACCTTCCCAGGCGCGCTCTGCAGTCACGGTGACGGTGTCATCTGAATTGAAGTCCAGGGGATCACTGAGCCCGGGTTTGATACCGCAGAAAAAAACCAGCAGGCAAAGTGCGGTGCGCCTGGTGTACTTTGATGGTGGGGCTTTAGGCATGATATAGCCGAAGGCAAGGGTCCTTCATGGTGACCTTAAGTGATGGATTTTTATACCTTTTCAGGATACCCGGCAGAGGTGGTATGTCAACGAAAAAGGGGTGAGTGCTACTCCGCTCAGTGGAAGTGGATTACAATCGCTGTAGCCGGCATAAAGGAGTAGTCCTCTATTGATTATTGACAGACACCTGGTACGGCAGGTGGCGATGCCCTGCTTTCTGGTGTCGGTTGTCCTGTTGATCATCTTCGTGGGCTATTCGCTTTCCAGGTTTCTAACCCAGGCAGATGCAGGCCTGCTCAATACTGGTGAGGTCGTTCGTCTCACGCTGTTGAAGGTGCTCATAGCGCTGGAGGTATTGCTGCCAATAGGTCTGTACTTTGGTCTTATGCTGGGATTGGGAAAGCTGCACAGCGATTCCGAGATTACAGCCATGTACGCCGGTGGTATCAGTGAGTCACGTATACTGCGGCCTATAGTGAGTTTGGCTATCCCGCTAGCCTTGCTCATCGCCTTCCTGTCGATCTATATCCGGCCCTGGGCCTATACCCAGACTTATACCATGCTGGCAATTGCGGAAGCTTCCTCGGATATCAATCGGATCAAGGCGGGCCAGTTTTACCTGACGCGAAAATCACCCTTCGATTCGGTCGATTCCGGGGCCGAGGAGCAAGGGGTAGATTCGGAATTGCTGGTCGACAGTACTGTGGCGGAAGACCGTGAGAGAGCCATCTTTATCGAGAGAATCTCTGCAGAGCTTGATCTGGAACATGTGTTCATTCGCACGCGAACCGGGGATGAGCTGCAGGTTATTTCCGCGCAAACCGGTCTCCTGGTAGAGCGGCCTGAATCCAGCTATCACACCCTTGAACTGGATAACGCGCGCATTTTTAAACGGGTAGCGGATGGCCCCAATTTCTTTGCACGGATCGATAAATTCACTATGAAGGTGGCTAATGAGTCACCCGAGCCTCTGGCCTTCAAAGCCAAGTCCGTGCCCAGTGAGCAGCTGTTAGGGTTTGAGCACCCCAAGGCCCAGGCGGAATACCAGTGGCGCCTGTCAACGCCAATTACCACCCTGCTGCTTGCCCTGTTGGCGGTGCCGCTGAGTCGCAGCAAGCCACGCCAGGGACGCTATGCCAGGCTGCTGCTCGCCTTTGTGATTTATGCGGCCTATTACAATTTGATAGGCATCAGTCGTACCTGGGTAGAGCAGCAGGTGACCAGCACTATCTGGTGGGCGCCCATCATCCTTGCAGTCATTGTGGCGCTATTTTACCTGCCCTGGCATTCACTGCGGGTTGCACTCGCGGTAGAGAAAAATGACTAGAATCGATCGCTATATAAGCCTGAGCTTCCTGGGGGGATGCCTGCCGGTACTGCTGCTTTTATTGTCCCTATTCAGTTTTCTGGCCCTGTCTGAAGAGCTCGAGGATATTGGCGATGGCAGCTATGAACTGGCGGATGCGCTGCTGGTCGTTGTTTACAATTTGCCGACACTGGTTGTCAACTTGCTTCCCGTTACAGCCTTGTTGGGCGGCCTGTTGGGGCTGGGCGCGCTGGCCAATAACCTGGAGTTGATTACCATGCGCGCCGCAGCGATGTCGCCCGCGCGTATCGCGTTGCCGATTGCGAAGATGGCATTGGTATTTATCGCTTTTGTTGTGTTACTGCAGAGTTTTGTTATACCCAGGGCGGAGTACAACGCCGCAGGGCACAGGGCAAAAACCCTGATGGAGCAGGGTCCTCTGGAATTGGAAGGGGAGACGGCCGGGGTCGGTGTGGATACGGAGTTCTGGACCCGGAACAAGGGGCAGTTTATACGAATTGATCATGTCGAGCCCGGTCGCAGCCTGGCCGAGGTGGAGCTTTATCAGTTTGATGATAAAGGTAATCTGGCCAGGATGTTGCAAACGACCCGGGCCCAGCTACTGCAGGATAAGACCTGGCTGCTGCACCAGGTGTATGCGACACAATTTGAGGATGCACATTCTCAGACAGAGTACAAAGACACACTGTTGTGGGACGCATTGCTTAATGAAGAGCAAACCCGCGCCTTGATAACCCCTGCAAGTGCCATGGCTCCGACTGATTTGTGGAAATCCATCCAGAGATTGGAGCGGAATAATATGAATTCCGAGTCCCACCGGGTGCTGTTCTGGACCCAGATGAGCATCCCGCTGGGGCTGTTGGGCATGGCATTATTGTCGCTACCGTTTCTGCTGGGTTCCACGCGCAGCGTGCCGGTGGGCAAGCGCATTGCGATGGGTGCCCTGATAGGCATCACCTACTACCTGGTGCAGCAGATCAGTGGTCACCTTGCCGGAGTATTGCACTGGAATGTCGCCCTGACGGTTCTGGCTCCCAGCATACTGATATTGGCGATCGCCTTGTTTTTGCTGAAGCGGGCGAATGATTAAACGGGTAGTTCGCCCGGTCCATGCTAGAATTTTGTTCCCCTGGCAGTTGAAGTGATGAATATGATAGAGCAGCTTGGTCGTTACCATCCACTGTTGCCGGATATTGCAGTCGTCTGTATTTTGCTGTTGGCCGCGTTGCTGGCCTACTTGCTGACAACCCGGCTTTTGCTGGCGGCGGTGCGCTCTTTGGCAAAACGTACGGCCCACACCTGGGATGATGCCCTTATCAACAATCGGGTGGGCGCCAAGCTGGCGCAGTTGGTACCGGCCTTCATTATATTCACGGGTGTGGATCTGTTGCCCATGGTCAATGCGAAGGTGGAGGCCTTTGTGTTGAACCTCACCAGTGCTTATATGATCATAGTGGCGGCGCTAACCGTGGTCGCGGTCCTTAACGCGGCCAACGAGATCTACGAGTCAAATCCCGAGGCCCGGCAGCGTCCCATCAAGGGGTTTATCCAGCTCCTGCAATTAACGGTTATGATCCTGGCGGTATTGTTGTTTATTGCCGCCTTGCTTGATCGCTCCCCCGTACTGCTGCTCAGTGGCTTTGGCGCGATGACGGCGGTACTGTTGCTGGTGTTTAAAGATACGCTGTTGTCCCTGGTAGCCAGTGTGCAATTGACGGCCCAGGATATGGTGCGAGTCGGCGACTGGATTGAAGTGCCTCAGTTTGGGGCTGATGGTGATGTTGTGGACGTGGAATTGCACACCATAAAGGTGCAGAACTGGGATAAAACCATCACCACGATTCCCACCCACCGCCTGATCAGTGATTCCTTCAAGAACTGGCGGGGTATGTCCGCCGCCGGGGGGCGTCGCATCAAGCGGGCCCTGTACCTGGATGCGGCGTCTATACACTTTATGACTGAGGATGAGCTTAACCGCAGCAAGCGTTTTATGCTGCTGGAAGAATACCTTGCCGGGAAAGAGGGTGAATTGTCCGAGCACAACCGGGATATTCCAGCTGCGACAGGGGAAGAACACGATGCCGTTGTTAACATGCGCCGTCTGACTAACATCGGCACCTTCCGTGCCTATGCCTGGCGCTACCTGAAGCAGCACCCGAAGATACGCCAGGATATGACCTTATTGGTAAGACAGTTACCGCCGGGACCCGAAGGCGTGCCGATCGAGTTGTACTGCTTTACCACCACCACCGCCTGGGGCGAATACGAGGATATACAGGCGGATATCTTCGATCACCTGCTGGCGATCGTTCCCGAGTTTGGCTTGCGTCTTTTTCAGCAGCCGGCCGGTACGGAATTCTCTATTAAACAGCACTAATTGCAAGGTCACGGGCTTTGCGTTGCCAGGCTGTCCTCAGGCGAGGAGTCCAGGTCAACGACAGCCAGAGGGTGAGCCGAAGCCATTGCCGGCTGGCCCTCCACCATGCGGTGCAGTAGTTATAACTGGGATTCTACTGGCAGCAACTCTATCAGTTTGGATTGGAAACGCTGGCCGAAAGTGGACTCGGGCTCTTCATCATAACGCACTGTATTGCCGTCGATGATAGTCTCCCAATACAGGTCGCCTTCGGCATCCATTTTTACCTGGTAACTATTCTCGGGTTTAACCCCCTCGTCCATATACGCCAGCACCTGCTCCGCCAGCTCCGGGCTCTCCACATACAAGCCCGCCTCGGTATTGATATTGGCCGAACGCGGGTCCAGGTTGAAACTGCCGATAAAAACGGATTCACGATCAAACACCAGTGCCTTGGTATGCAAGCCGGCTCTTGATTTACCCTCCCACTGCTTGTGGATGACGCCGGCATCCGGTCGTATTTCGTAAATTTTCGCACAGGTTGCCAGTAAATCATCGCGGAATTCAGCATGCCCGGCGTGGGCGGCAATCACATCATTGGACGCCAGCGAGTTGGTCAGCACTCGTACCTTTACACCGCGATCACATAACTTGGTTATTGCGTTTACGCCGCGCTTGCCCACCACGAAATAGGCTGATTCGATGGTCAGTTCGTGCTGCAATTTATCGAGTTTTTTATAGAGCGCTTCTGCCATGACACTTCTTTCTTCCCCTTCCGCCATTATGGAGGACGGGTCATCCCAGACAATTCTCCCGGGAGCCCAGATAAGATTTTTCCTGATGGTCGCCAGCTGTCCTGTCAGCGTTGCAATGTCTTCATCGATAGAATAAGGATAATTTCCTTTTGCGATCTGTTCCCGCATCCAGGTAGTCGTCTGCTGCAGGTCTGCCTGGGTGTATTGTCGATTGGCTAGTGCCGCGATGGGAACTGCCCAGTCACTGTTCCAGAAGCGGTCAAAAACCTTGGATACATCGCGTACCACTGGCCCTGCTGCGGCGATGTCCAGGTCGCGGAAGTTGGCTTCGGTATTCACCCCGAAATAATGATCGCCAATATTACGGCCTCCCACAATGACCAGGGTGTTGTCCATCACCATGATCTTGTTATGCATTCGGTGGTTGACCCGACCGAAGTCGACCAGGAAATCAAACATGGCACTATCGCGGTTGGCAAAAGGGTTGAAGATGCGGATCTCGATGTTGGGGTGGGCATCCAGTGAGGCGACTGCGGCGTCGCGTCCGGCGACATTCATATCGTCTACCAGTAGCCGCACCCGGACGCCACGGTCAGCGGCCTGTACCAGGTGCTCTGCCAGGATGCGCCCGGTATCGTCCGGCTCCCAGATATAGTACTGCACATCCAGGGTCTTTTCCGCCAGTCGGGTCATGGCAATCCGATCGGTGAAGGCGTATCTGCCTTTGCGAATAATGCTGAAGCCGGATTTCCCGGGATACCCGGCGGCCTCCTCGGCAAAACTGGCACCTATTCTGGTGGATTCATGACTCTCGAAGGCATAGGAGGTTGTTCGAGGGTGATCAGTGGGCACGCTGGCGCAGCCACTGGTCAGTGCCAGCAGTACAGGAAACACACCGCCTGAGAACCACCGGGTTACATTTCGCATAGAATTAATCTGTGTGGGATACATTTGTCATAGTTTAGCCATTTATCGGCGAGCTGTACCAGACCACATTTCCCGGAGCCAGGAAGCAATATATTACCCTGCTGAGGCAAAGGACCTGGGCCCGAACACGATATGCACATCACCAGAACGCCGAGGCTGGTAGTTGGCTGCTGCCATCCTGGCCAATGGGCTGTCTGTTCAGCACTGCCGCGTCAAAGGTGGCCGGATCCACATGGGCCACGTCGTCGCCCAGGGAGCGCAGGTAGCCCGGCACGTCCGGACCGCCGCGATCCTTGACCGAAACTGCGAATATCTTGCTGCTATCACCGTAGCGTGCGGCCAGTTCGTCCGAGAAGCTGGAGCTCAACAGGCCTCGCGGTGAGCGCCCATCGGTATTGGCCACGCGTTGGGTGGCATCGATTTCACTGGATTTGTCGACATCCGCATCGGCGCTGAGCAAGTGTTAACGTGGGTCCTCTATGTTGTAAACGAGGTTACTGGTGCCCCGGTCATACCAGATATTACCGACCATGCCATGTATCGCGGGTATTGTGCCAGTGGCCAGTGGCCAGTGGCCAGTGAGCTGTGGCCCACGACGGTTTCTGTATTGGCGTGTTGGTAGGCGGCATTGGTATACCAGATGCCTTTGTCGGCGAGGTAGCGAAAGCCGCCTTTGTCAAACTGGTCCATATGTCGCCAGGGCAGGTCTCCGCGCAACTGGTCGACCGTAATCTGCAATACAAGGCGGGTTTCTGGTGCCGCCTGGACGCTTCCCGCGATAAATAAAGACAACAGCAGATACAAACGTTTGGACATAAGAACCTCGAAAAGTCCTGGCGAAGTTGCCGGATGCGCACAAGTCTAGAGGGCCCGCTACCCGCAAGCAACTGCGAATTCCTGGCAACTACCCTCTCTGTGTTTGCGATGTAGGCCTTGTCACGGGGGATACCTGTGCCACAGGCGATTACTTAACGCGCAATAGGTGCTATCTTTTCACGCTAGCCAGCGGCGGCGCGCTTTGTGTCTTGTGATCATGATCGAGGTTGAATTAGTGGAAAAGTCAGGTAGGAATTTCATCACTGGGGCAGCAATACTCCTTTTTCTTTTTGCTACTCCCTCGCCAGCGTTGGCCAAAGGCCCGGACCTTATTGTTTACGGTGACTATGTGCTGACCATGGACCCGTCGCGGCCGCTGCTGAACGACGGCGCCGTTGTGGTTTCCGGGGATCGTATTGTGGCCATCGGGCCGCGAAGCGAGATAGATCGCGAATATGTGGCAACCAGGACCATCAGCGGTAATGGCAGGGTACTCATGCCCGGTTTAATCAACGGTCACACGCACACGGCCATGACGCTTTTTAGAGGCATGGTGGATGACCTGAACCTGATGACCTGGTTGAACAACTATGTTTTCCCGATGGAAGCGCGCTTTGTGACACCGGATTTCGTGCGCACCGGCACTGAGTTGGCCTGTTGGGAAATGATTCGCGGCGGCACCACGACTTTCGTTGATATGTATTTTTATCCCGATGAAATCGCCGGGGTGGTAGAGCGTTGCGGACTGAGGGCGGTAGTGGCGGCGCCACATATCGATTATCCCAGCCCCGGGTTTTCCGGTTGGGACGATTCTTTTGCTGCAGCTACGGATTTCGTTGCTCGCTGGCAGGGCAAGCAGCCACGCATAACCCCTGCCTTTGCGCCCCATGCGCCCTATACCGTCTCGCCCCAGCACCTGCAGGCGACGGTGGAGAAGGCCGAAGAAATGAATGCGCTGATCTCCATGCACCTGGCGGAAGCGCCGGCGGAGACCGACTATATACAAAAGAATTTCAAGACCACACCGGTGCAACATGTCGCGGGCCTGGGCATGTATCGTCAGCGCCTTATCGCCGCACATATGGTGCAGTTAAACGACGCTGATATCGCACTCACGGCTGAGGCGGGCGTGGGCGCCATCCACAACCCGACCTCGAATATGAAGTTGGGCGCCGGTGTTTCTCCGGTCCCGGCAATGCTGGCCGCCGGGGTCAATGTGGGGCTGGGTCCGGACGGGGCCGCGTCCAATAACGACCTGGACATGTGGGAGGAGGTGCGCATGGCGGCCCTGCTGCACAAACTCGATACGGGAGACCCCACAGCGCTGCCCGCGGAGCAGGCACTGGCCATGGCCACCCGAATTGGCGCCCATGCTATTCGCATGGGGAAGGTCATTGGGCAGCTCAAAACAGGCATGCAGGCGGACCTGATCCAGTTGTCGCTGGGTAAAACCAGGCACCTTCCGCTGTACGATATCAATTCGCACCTGGTTTACGTGCTTGATAGCACCGATGTGCTCACCAGCGTGGTCGCGGGAAAGGTACTGATGGAGGATCGTAAAGTGCTTACCATTGACGAAGCCGAACTCCGGGCGAACGTAATCAAGGTGAGTGGGGAGATACGCGCCGCCCTGGAACAACAAGGCAGGCAGCAGGACAAGCTGCAGGACGAGCAGCAGCCGGAGTAGGCTGAGCTGCTCAAACGCGAACTACAACTCGACTTTAACAGACGCACTCGCCCGATTGGCCTTGGCGCGTGCCTCATCAATGCTTTCAGCGAGCGCCAGTGTTACGCCCAGGCGGCGCTGGCCCGATACCTCGGGTTTCCCGAATAGCCTGAGGTCGGTGTCCGGCTCGCTGATGGCGGCATCCAGTCCGGTGTAGCGCATGTTGGTGGAGTCGCCGCTGACCAGGACCACGCTGGAGGCTGCCGGACCGTGCTGGCGAATAGTGGGAATGGGTAAGCCCAGGATGGCACGGGCGTGCAGTGCGAATTCAGACAAATCCTGGGAAATCAGTGTCACCATGCCGGTGTCGTGGGGGCGGGGTGAGACTTCACTGAAGTAGACATCGTTACCCTTGATGAATAACTCAACACCGAACAGACCCCATCCCCCCAGGGACTCAGTCACCTTGTTGGCTATTTCCCGACTCCTTTGCAGCGCCTGCTCGGACATTGGCTGTGGTTGCCAGGATTCCCTGTAGTCGCCGTCTTGTTGCCTGTGGCCAATGGGTTCGCAGTAGCTGGTACCGTCGCGATGCCTGACGGTTAACAGCGTAATTTCATAATCGAAGTCGACGAAGCCCTCGATAATGACGCGGCCAGCGCCGGTGCGACCGCCCTGCTGGGAATAATCCCAGGCCGCCTCAAGTTCATCGCGGGTTCGCACCAGGCTCTGGCCTTTTCCCGATGAACTCATGATGGGTTTTATAACGCAGGGAAGACCAATTTCCTCTACTGCATCCAGGTAGCTCTGCCTGTTATCGGCAAACAGGAAGGGCGAAGTGGGCAGGCCGAGTTCCTCCGCGACCAGGCGACGTATGCCCTCCCGGTTCATGGTCAATTGTGCCGCCCGCGCCGTGGGTATGACCTTATAGCCCTCCTGCTCCAGCGCTACCAGCGTATCAGTGGCGATGGCTTCGATTTCCGGGACGATATAATCGGGCTTTTCCAGTTCAATGATGGCGCGCAGGGCGTCGGCATCGGTCATCGACAGGGTGTGGCTGCGATGGGCAACCTGCATGGCGGGTGCATTGTCATAGCGGTCAGCTGCGATCACCTCTACCCCCAGTCGCTGCAGTTCGATCACAACTTCTTTGCCCAATTCGCCTGAACCACACATCAGGACCTTGGTGGCGGTGGGGGATAAAGGCGTACCAATTTCAGTCATTCTCTGTTCCTCTTTTTTACCGCGGATCGTCCAGTACGGCACCTTGAATTCAGGGCGCCGATTATGCCAGAAAAAGCCAGGAACAAGTTAGCAGGCGGTGACGGGCGTGTTAATACGGCTTTGATATGCAGGAGCGCTGGGTTAAGCTCCGCCCGGATAGAATCGTGTTTCCAGTTGTTTTTTACAGGAGCTTACAGAGTGAAATCAGTAGTTGTCACCGGGGTTTCCACCGGTATTGGACACGGTGCATCCAGGGTATTGATCGACCGGGTGATAGGCAAGGCAGTGGGGCTGCTGCCCGACAAATGAAAATTGCCATTGGCCAATTCAATGATCTGCGGGTTGTCGCAAACCATGCCAACGGCGCTATTCTGGACGGCGGCCTTTCTGGAGAAATTCTCCTGCGCCGCGACCCGGGACAGTCAGCTCTGGACATCGGCGCCAGGGTCAATGTCTTTATCTATACCGACGGCGATGGAGGCCTTGCGGCGACTACTACACAACCCCTGGTGCAAATGGGGCAGGTGGCACTGCTGGAGGTTGTCGATGTCACAGACATAGGGGCATTCGTGGATTGGGGGCTGCCCAGGGACCTGTTCATCCCTTTCGCGGAACAGCAGCATCCGCTGCGCAAGGGGCGTAAAGAACTGGTAAAAGTTTACCTGGACAACCAGAACCGTGTAGCCGGCTCCACCCGGATAGACCACTGGTTTAATGACGATGCCAGCGTCCTGAAAGTGGGCGATGCGGTTTCATTGGTTATCGCCGACAGGACAGAGCTGGGTATGAAGGCGATCATCAATCACCGTTCCTGGGGTTTGCTGTACGGCAACGAGCTGTTTCGCAAGGTGCGCAAGGGGCAGGTCATTGAGGGCTATATCAAGAAGATTCGACCGGGTGACAAGATCGACCTGAGCCTGAGCCGGCCGGGCTTCAGTAAGGACAAGACAGAAGAGCTGTGCGCTGCAATAGTCGCCCTTCTTGAGGCCCATGGCGGTAGCATGTCCTTAACGGATAACAG
>JARFQU010000076.1 GCA_029287595.1 Halioglobus sp.
CAGCTGCGCCGGGAGGATGGCCAGGTTTTGCATCGACTGCCGGCACATCGAGCGTTCTGGTTTGGCTGGTACTCGGCCTACAGTCACACGCGATTGGTACACCTGGGGGAGGGCGCTACTCCCGATCGTTAAATACCCACAGGCGCTGGCGGTACATGTACAGAATCAGTTTGCGGAAGGTTTCGGGCATCAGGCGGGCCAACAGCCACTGGATCTTGCCGTCGTATTGGGGTATGTCGTAGAGCCGCCCCCGGGCCATGGCTTTTATCAGGCTTTCGGCGACATGGTCACTGGTGATCGAGGTCGTTGCCATTTCATTGGCCAGGCCTTTGGCCGTGGTGCCTTCAAACACGTCTCCCTCGTGACCTGCCGGGTTCAGCAGCTGTGATTTGAACACCGTGGGACAGGAGACGGTGACATCGATATTGAGGCTTGCGAGCTCCACCTTCAGGGTCTCCGACAGCGCGATCACGCCGGCCTTGGCGACGTTGTAAGTTGCCACGTCCGGTCCGTTGAGCAAGCCCGCGGCGGAGGCGACGTTGACGATATGTCCGGCACCGGATTTCTCCAGCAGTGGCAGGAATACGCGGCAGCCGTGAATGACACTCCACAGGTCGGTATCCAGTGACTGCTTCCAGACTTCAAGTCCCAGGTCCTTGAGCTTGCCACCGGTGACTACCCCGGCATTATTAATCAGTATGTCCAGCCCGTCCCACGCTTCTTCCACCCGCACCCTGGCGTTCTCGAAATCCTCCAGCTTGTTCACATCCAGTTCCAGCCCCAGTGCCTGGCCGCCCGCCTGCTCTATTTGCGCTACCGTGGCCTGCACCTTGGCAGGATTGCGACTGGCTACTGCCACGCGAAACCCCGCCGCGGCAAAGCGCAGGGCCAGCGCCTCTCCCAGGCCACTGGTGGCACCGGTGATCAACACACGTTGTTGCGGGTAGCGCGACCTGAGTCTTTGCATTGCGTCCATGATGGTCTCCGGGGTTATTGCTGTGTAAGTGTATGCCAGGGTGGTTCAAGGGTAGCGTGAGCACCCTGGTTCAGGTCAAGGGAATCCCACTGGCGAGCCGTTCGCCGAACAGCAATACCAATTGCGCCCAGCCCACCAGGGCACCCAGTGCACCGCCTATAGCCACCAGAATCCACTCGTCCTCATGGAAAATAGGGCGCACCAGTTCCTGGAACTCCGCGGGGGGCTGTTGCGAAATGCGCTCGTGCAGCATCGCCTGCACGGCCTGCGCCTGGCTCTTGTTGAAGCGGTTGTCTTCGGCAAGCTCTTCTGTGTATTGGATCGCCTTGTCCAGGGCCGCGTCTTTCAGGTCGGCGTAACCCTCGGGCCCGAGCGCGCCCTGGGTGACCAGTTGCACCACCAGTTTGTGTTCCATTATGTCTGAGATATGTGAGCGCAGCATGGCCATGGTGCGCTCACTGCGCTCGCCGTGAATCAGGGTGTGTACCACCTCTCTGGCGGTGAGCACGTCTTCGGTGAACACGCGGCTGAACTCTGCAGAAATTGCCTGCTGTCGTTTGAGGAATAAGCCCTGGAACAGGAAGGGCCCGACTTTTTTCGGCTCCAGTGGGGTAAAGATCAGCTGTATGGCGATCCAGTTGGTCAGTGTGCCTACCAGGAAGCCGAAAAACGGCAGTACCCACCACTGGGGCAAGAAGAACCAGAACAGGGCCTGCACCACGCCGAAGCCAAAACCAAACACCGCACCTGAATGCACCAGGAAGCTCAGTTCCCGGGAGGCACAGGCAAAGACCATGCGGTTGAGCAGGTCAGGGTTTTCCTCACATTTCCTGACCACCAGTTCACGCAGGTCCAGCAGGCGCTCGAAGTGGTCATGGATATCATCGGCAAGTTCGTCAATGCCCTCGCGCATCTCCATTTCAACCACCTGGAATACCAGTTTCTTGGTGGGCGCGGGCAGGTTTTCCCACATCACCCGCCGCTGCTCGCGCATCAGGCCGTGTACGGCCTCGGCGATCATTGGCGTGGCTGATTCCAGGAAATAGGTTTTTACCTCATCCATATCCACCGCTTCCACCATGGCCGGCAGGCCACCGATGCGGCCTATAGTGGTATCCACCATGCCGGTGGCGAATTTGCGTATACGTGAGGGCACCACGCCGCGCCAGCCGAAAGGGAATTTGCCTACGTACTGCAGCGGGTAGAAGGTCATCTTGATGGCCAGCCAATTGGTGCCCCAACCTGCGGCTGCGGCTATGAAAGGAATCAGCAGATAGCTGCCATAGGCCGATATCCAGGCACTCATCGCAATATTTTCCCTGCGTCCGGCAACAGCCGTGGCTGCTGTCGCTTAGGTGGCGAGTGGGTTCTGGTTGGCCATTGGGCAGTATTCACATTTTGACCCTGTATACGGTAATTACTTAACATATTGATTTTTATGGAGAATATTTTGGATCATCGGCGTTTACCCCAAATAGTAGCGCGATCTTTAGTATGTTTATTCTAGACCTGATTGCTTCAATGAGTAGGCAAACCAGGACCTAGAGGAGGTTTGATTATGTTTCCCCATCTAATCGTATGTATTGTGTTGTCCATTATGTCAGCGACAGCGGTTTATGCCGCCAGTATGCCGCTGGGCAAGTCTTCACCGGAAGAAACCCGGGACGCTGAAGACCAGCAGGACACCCCCGACTCCCTCTAATAACAAGTACCCCCAAACGGCTGCCGAATGCTTCGGTGGCCGTTTTTTATGCGCGGCCCGCAGCGGCAATTGATTATGGGGATGCCCATTTCCTGTCACGGGATCTGCTCCCGGCGAGGTATATGGTCAGCAGTCCGCCGGCTATTACCAGGGCGCTGCCAAATACCGACCATCGGTCCGGCACCTGGTCCCACAGTAACCAGCCCCACAGGCCGCCAAGGACGACAGCGAGGTAGTTGATGGGTGCGATAGCTGAAGCGGGCGCCATGCCATAGGCGCGCGTATAGAGCTCCAGTGCGAAGTACATGCAGACCCCGATGTACAACATTGCCAGCCAGTCCTGCCAGCGGATCTGTTCCAGGTTGTGCAGGCTGAAGGGGACCACGCACAGCAGTGACAGGGCAAAATAGTAGAACAGGATGCGTGAGCCGGGTTCGGTCATGGCCAGTCGGAATGTGGCCACCATGGATATGGCCAGGGTAACGGCCGAGGCAAACCCCGCCGCGTGCCACCAGCTAAGGCCTGCCGGGCTGGGCCGCAGAATCACCGCCACGCCGATGAAACCCACGATCAGTGGCAGCCAGGCGCTACCGGGAATCCGGTCCCGTTGCCAGGCCCACATTACCAGTGGTACCGCCAGCGGCGCACTCTGGCGCAGCAGCATCGCATCCACCATGGGAATGTTCTCCAGCGCCGCGTAGTACAGGTAGAAACCCAGCACCCCTGCCGCGCCGCGCAACAGATGCAGCCCCAGGTGCTGGGTGCGCAGGCTGGCCAGACCCGGTCCCAGGACGCGTGGCAGGCACAGCAGCATGCACACCAGGAATTGCGTGGTCACAATAGCTGCTGCGGACGCTGTGGTGGAGGCGTACTTCGCAGCTGCCGCTGCCGTGCTGGCCAGGACCACCATCACCAGCGACAGGTAAATAGCATGGCGTATAGCGTGACGCTGTTCGGGCATGCGTTTTCCCGATGGAAAAGAATTCATTGTAGGGCACCGGCGGCTATATAAGAACTACCATAGCTTTGCCTCACCCCGTTGGGCATAATGCGTGCGGAGATAAAGCTCACGGGCGAGCGACTCGCGGCTGAATGTATTACCAATATTTCGGGCTCACTGAGGCCCCTTTTTCAATAGCGGTCAATCCGCGTTATCTGTTCATGAGCGCCCGGCATCGGGACGCCCTGGCGCACCTGTTGTATGGCGTTGGCACCGGCGGCGGGTTTATCCTGCTCACCGGTGAAGTGGGAACAGGCAAAACCACGATCAACCGCTGCCTGCTGGAACAGCTGCCCCACGATACGGACATCGCCATCATTCTCAATCCGGCGTTGAACGCCATTGAGTTGTTGGCCACGGCCTGCGATGAACTGGGTATCAGTTATGACCCGGACAAGCACACCCTGAAAACCCTTACCGACAAGCTCCATGGCTATTTACTGGAAAATCATGCCAGCGGGCGCAAGACAGTCCTGCTTATCGACGAGGCGCAACACCTGGATTTCGATGTGTTGGAGCAGATACGCCTGCTGACCAACCTGGAAACCAACAGCGAAAAGTTGCTGCAGATAATCCTCATTGGCCAGCCGGAACTGGCCCAGATGCTGGCCCAGCCGCAACTGCGCCAGCTCAACCAGCGTATTACGGCGCGTTATAACCTGGAGCCACTGAATCAGGAGGAAACCGGCGCTTACATACACCATCGCCTGCAGGTCGCGGGGATGAGTGCGGACCGGGTGATCTTTCCCCCCAGGGTAGTGCGCGCGATCTATAAACGCACCCGCGGTATACCCAGGGTGATCAATGTCCTGTGTGACAGGGTTCTGCTGGGAGCCTATGGCCGCAACAAGGGTAAGGCCGACATGTCAATGCTGCGGCTGGCGGCGCAGGAGGTGCTGGGCGATGATTCCGACCAGGGTCCGGACTGGGTGCGCCCGTCGTTGGTGGCACTGCTGCTGTTGGCCCTGTGCGGTTGGTGGACCCTGGAGTATTTTGACCAGCGCGATGCCGTGGCGGTAATGTCACCTATAGCCGCCCCATCGCGACCCGCGGTGCAGCCGCAGCCGACACTCCCGGAACCAGCGCCTGTTGTCGGGCAACCGGTGGCTGCAGCCGTCCCTGTCAATTTACAGCCCCCCGAGCCGCTGCCGGCGCCGGAGGAGAGCTGGATGCTGGAACCGGCGCAGGCCGAGGCGCGACTGTGGTCGCTGTATTCTCCCGCACCCCGGCCAGCGCAGCTCTGTACCGATGCGGAGCAGGCCGGTGTAGCCTGTATCGAGGGCGAGGCGCGGACCTGGGACCAGTTGCTGGCCTATGACAGGCCCCTGCTACTGGATGTGATTACCCCGGAACGGTTCAGCGCAGCGGTATTGTTACTGGGTATCGAAGGGCGCCAGGCCTGGGTTGCGGCGGAGCAGGGCGTGGTTCTGGTGGAACTGGCCGAACTGGGCCCCTTGTGGAGTGGCAGCTATCGTTTTTTGTGGCATCCCCCGGCGGGTTTTGAGCGTCCCCTGTCACTGGGTGACAGCGGCCTGGTGGTAGCGCAGGTGGCGGGCCTGTTCGCGCGCCTGGACGCGCAGCCGCAGCCCCTCACAACTGAGGATTTCAACGCGGCCCTGCAGCAGCGGGTGCGCATGTTCCAGCGCACCCACGGCCTGGAAGATGACGGTGTGGTGGGTGTGCGGACACTGTTGAAGTTGAATGAATTACTGGGCGTTGACACCACGGCCACGGCGGCGCGCGAGCGTCTGCAGGACCCCGTCGGGGAAGTGGTACAGCGATGATTTCCTATCTTTCCAAGCCAACCGGAGCTCGCCTTTGTCACTGATCCTGGACGCCCTGAATCGTTCCCGGCAGGATACGGATGATGTTCCCGGGCTGGCGACACAGCACTATAGCGACAATCCGGAGCCTGCCGGCGATAAACTGCGGCAGTATCTGCCATGGGGAGCACTGTTGCTGGCCGTGGGGATCATAGCGTTACTGTTACTGGAGCGGGAGCCGCGACCCGTGGCTGTGCCGGAGTTGGCACCCATTGCAGCTCCCGGGCCAGAGCCTGCCGCACCGGTGTCGGTGGTACCCGAAGCGAAAACCGAAGTGAAAACCCAAGGGCCTTCGCCTGTAGAGCTGACGGCTACCCCAGCAGCCCCCAGTGCTGATTTACAGCAAAAGGAACGAACTGCACCGCCGCCAGGTATAACTGAATCTGTAGCCGCTTCTCCACAAGCCCTGCCAGCGACCGAACGCGTGGACGAGTCTGTAGCCCAGCTGTATCAGCAGCCCCCGGTGTCGAACCCGAAATCTGCCCCCGCCCGGGCGGATGCCGGCCCGGCAAATCCCCCTGTCACCGCAGCCACCGAGCCGGACGCGGCAGGTTCAGCCAGTCGAGAAGAGCAGCCCATAGACATTGAGAAACTGATATTACAGGCACGCGACGAACTGGCCAATGCGGATCTGGACGCACACCCTGCACCTTTTATCGCCGACCTTTCGCAGCATACCAAGAATGATATACCCACCATTTACTATCAGCGTCACGATTATTCCGGTGACAGTGCCCGCTCCACGGTGGTGCTCAACAGCAAGACCTTGAAGGTGGGTGGCACCGCGGCGCCGGGAGTGAAAGTGGAGGAGATTCTGCCCGACTCGGTAGTGCTGGATTATCGCGGCACCCAGTTCCGGCTGCGTTCCCTCAACAGCTGGATAAATCTATAAACCCAGGTACTGCCGACTGATCTCGAAGATATCAGGCTGGCGAATAAACGGCGGGATACGTCCCACTCCCTGCGCGTTGCTGTAAACCGGTACCGCTGCGCCGGTATGCTCTGCCATCATGAAATTGGTAGTGGCGTAGTTCACCGCCATGCGGCTGCCTTCGGGTGTGTTGATGCGCGCCACTTTCCCGGGGGAGTAGGTGGGTATGGGGTAGGCTGCGAACAGGCTTACCTCGGGAATTAATTGTGCCGCCTGGGAATGGTCGGCGGTTACGATGATCAGTGTTTCCGGGTGTTGTTCCGCAAATGCCAGCGCACTGGCCAGCGCCTCGTCCAGCTGTTCTACTTCACCGATCGAGCCGCAGGGCTTGCGCTCATGCGATTGCTTGTCGATCGAGGCGGACTCGATCATCAGGAAGAAACCGCGCTCGTTGTCCCTGGACAGGTGTTGCAGGGCCGCGTCGGTCATCTGCTGCAAGGTGGGCACCGCGGCAAATTCCGGGTTGGGTTCGCAGTCCATCGGTTCCGGCATGGTCACATCCCCCAGGTAGGGGTGTATGTAGTTGAGCAGGCTGGGTTCGGGTTCTTCCGCCTCACGGCCGCCTTCTCCCTGCAGTCGCACGGGCATGGTACTTTTCGAAAAGGTGCCCAGCAGGCGCTTGCCGGGCTGCGCTGCCAGCAGTTCAGCCGTGCTGTTTACCAGTTGAAAGCCGCTGTCCTGCGCTACCTGCGCAACTGTGCGCGACTGTCCCTCGGCCATAGGTGCAAAGTGTTTACTCCCGCCACCCAGGATAACGTCGACTTTTGATTCAGCCAATTGCTCGGCTATGGAGCCCCTGCCGCCATTGGCCTTGAGATCCGGTGAGCAGTCACCCAGGGGGATGTCGTGGTAGGTGATATCCACCATGCTGTCCGGGTTTTCGCACAGGCGGAAACTGATATGTGCGGCAAAGGCAGCGGGGGTGGCGTCGGTGACGCTGGCGGTGGTTACGATGCCGCTGCGATAGCCCGCGGCCTGAGCCAGTTCGACAATGGTGCCGAGATCGCGGTCATCGCCGGCGCTGGTGGCAATGCGGCCGCGGCTGGTGGTCACGCCAGTGGCCATGGACGTCGCCGTGTTGGCTGAGTCCGCCACATAGACTGGCTTACCGCCGACCTTGTCCTCAATGGTCAGAATCTGGGAGGCGCCGCGCAATGGCATCTGGTCCAGTAGTAATTGCCCCGCCGCGCCCTTGAGGTAATTGCGCGCTATGGTGACCTGCTGCTCGTCCATGCCATCGCCGATGATAAGGATAAGCTGTCGCGGTGCGGCACTGGCGTTATGAGCCAACATCGCTGCCGCCGTGAGCAGGCCAGCGCATAGTGAGCGACCAGTGAGCAGATGTTTCATAACTGGATTCCATGGGTGTAGTTATTCAGGGGCGTATAGATACCACGTTCTACCGGACGATGCACCGGGTCGCGGCTGTCGTCGGGAATCTTCCGGGTTGGTTGCAAATACTGAACTGTCCTGGCGCCGGCACTATACCTGGCAGGGGGACTTTTTTCTTCTGGTAGGTGGGAAACAGGCCGCTGCGCCTTAACCTTTGCGGCGCAATGTGGCAGGATTTGCTCTCCCGTGAGCCAGTGGCCGCGAGAAAGCTCTGAACTACCCGGCAGACGGCATAAACACAATAACCCGGGTTCGGAAATCGCTGAGGAATTACTATGAAGATGATCACAGCCATCATCAAGCCCTTCAAGCTTGATGACGTACGCGATGCTTTGCAGCAGATCGGTATTGCGGGCATGACAGTGGAGGAAGTGAAGGGCTATGGCCGGCAGAAGGGCCATACCGAGCTGTATCGGGGCGCGGAGTACGTGGTGGAGTTCCAGCCCAAGATCAAGATACAGATTGCCATCAGTGACGGCCAGCTGGAGGCCGCGATCGAAGCGGTATGTGCTGCCGCCAATACCGGCAAAATCGGCGATGGCAAGATATTTGTGACGCCACTGGAGCAAAGCATCCGCATTCGCACCGGCGAGACCGGTGAAGACGCGCTGTGAAGCTGAAGCATAAGAGAAGCTGGAGAATAAGATGAGATCAATACAAGTTATCGCCCTTCTGGTAGTCACCCTGCTGGCATCAACGGGCGCCAGTGCCCAGGAGATCAACGGCGCGGATACAGCCTGGATGCTGACAGCTACCGCCCTGGTGTTGTTTATGACCATACCCGGCCTGTCGCTGTTTTATGCCGGGCTGGTGCGGGTCAAAAACGTACTGTCCGTATTAATGCAGTGTTTTGCGCTGACCTGCCTGATGTCGCTGGTGTGGTTTGCCGTGGGCTATACCATCGCCTTTGGCAGCGATGGGGTAGAGCAGGGCAAATGGATTGGTGATTTCGGTAATATGTTCTTTGCCAATATCGGCATGGACACCATGAACGGCGGTATTCCCGCTACCCTGTTCGCCATATTCCAGATGACCTTTGCCATCATTACCCCGGCGCTGATCGTTGGCGGCTTTGCCGAGAGAATGAAGTTTTCCGCCATGCTGCTGTTCTGCACAATCTGGGTGATCGTGGTGTATTCGCCGGTCTGTCACTGGGTTTGGGGCGGCGGTTGGCTGGGTGACATGGGTCTGCAGGATTTTGCCGGTGGCACCGTGGTGCACATCACCGCGGCGGTAGCCGCGCTGGTGGCAGCGCTGGTGATGGGGCCGCGCAAGGGTTTTGGACATACCGCCATGCCCCCGCATAACCTGACCATGACGGTCACCGGTGCGGGTATGCTCTGGGTTGGCTGGTTTGGATTCAATGCCGGCTCTGCAGTGGCTGCCGACAACAGTGCGGCAATGGCCATGCTGGTGACGCATCTGTCTGCGGCCGCCGGTTCGCTTGCCTGGATGACCATGGAATGGGTGCGCCACGGCAAGCCCTCGGTGCTGGGTATTGTCACCGGCATGGTGGCTGGCCTGGGTACCATAACGCCGGCCTCCGGCTCTGTTGGGCCTGCTGCGGCGGTGTTGATCGGTCTCTGCGCCGGTGTTGTCTGCTATTCCGCCACCATCTCCATCAAGCAGGTGTTGAAAATAGACGACAGCCTTGATGTATTTCCGGTGCACGGTGTTGGTGGCGCCCTGGGTACGTTGCTGGCCGGTGTGTTCTGTTCCACCCAATTGGGTGTCTTCAGCGGCAACGGCTTCTCCGATGGCATTGACAGTATCGGTGGTCAGCTCGCCGTTCAGGCAACGGGCGTGGTCGCGGTCTTTGTGTATACCCTGGTGGTCTCTTTTATCCTGCTCAAGTTAGTGGATATGCTGATCGGCCTGCGTGTTGCCGACGATGAGGAAACCCAGGGTCTGGATCTGGTGCTCCACGATGAACGCGGCTACGATCTATAATTGTCAGCGTGTTTGCTAAGGCCACCACCGGTGGCCTTTTTTATGTGAGGAATGGACTGTGAACTGGGAACATCATCATGTCGTGATCAATGGCATCCAGATGCATTATGTGGAGCAGGGAGAGGGCATGCCCGTGGTGCTGTGCCACGGCTTTCCGCACCTGTGGTTCAGTTGGCATCGGCAGATTACTGCGCTGGCCGGGGCGGGCTACCGCGTCATCGCGCCGGATATGCGCGGCATGGGTCAGACCGAGGCACCTGAAGCGGTCGAAGCCTATGATATCGATCATATCACCGGTGATCTGCTGGGGCTGTTGGATCACCTGGGCGAGGAACGGGCGGTGTTTGCCGGCCTGGACTTCGGCGCCTTTGCCATTTACGACCTGGCTTTACGCCATCCCGAGCGTGTTATCGCGCTGATCGGGCTGGAAAATCCTGCGGCACCGCACAACCCCGATGAATCGCCTCTTACCGAGTACCAGCGTATGGGAGAGCAGCACTTCCTGCATATTGAGTATTTCCGGGTGCCGCCCCGTGCGGACGAAGAACTGGCGGCGCAACCGCGGCGATTTTTCCACAAGGTGTTTCACACACTCAGTGGAGCTGGAAACTATTTTAATGTCTTCAAGTATCCGCCAGGGGCGTCTTACATAGAGGCCATGGATGAGCCGCCGCCGCTGCCATGGCCCTGGTTGTCGGAACTGGAGCTTGAATTTTTTGTGTCTGAATACAGCCGCAGTGGTTTTACCGGTGGCCTGAACTGGTATCGCTCGTTTGATTTGAAATGGGCCCAGCGCAAGCCCTTTGAGGGCGTGACCAGCGCAGTCCCCGCTTATTTTCTGGGCAGCGAACACGATGTGGACCTGGAAGGTTTTCACGGGGACGATCCTATCAGTCTGATGCGCACGATATTCCCGGAATTGCGTGACGTCAGAATGATTCCCGGGGCGGGTCACATGGTGCAGTTAGAGGCGTCGAACGAGGTCAACGGCATACTACTGGATTACCTTGCGGATATAGGCTCCCGCGACACATGAATCAGCGGCGCGATATCCGCTGCACGGGGTCGGGCCGAGCGCGCCAAAATGTCGGTAAATTAGCTGTATAACAGCGATACACCTAATTTTTCCAACACGGCTTGCTCGCCCTGCAGTTCCTGGGCAGTCAGGGGGTGCTCCTGCAGCCAGTCCTTGGGAAATTCCAGAGTCAGGTTGTGTTCGCTTGCCAGTATCGAGAAATCCGGCAGCTGGGCGAGCTTCTCTACGTACTTGAAGCAGGCTGCCAGGCGCATAATGCACACCAGGTATTTCATTCTCACCTGATCGGATTCGCCGATTTCGGTAAACAGACCGTCGCCCAGTTTGCCGCGCTGACCCAGGGCCAGCACCGCGAGCTGCTCCTGCTCTTCCTGCGAAAAACCCGGCAGGTCGGCATTGCGCAGCAGGTAGGCGGAGTGCCGGTTGAAATGCTTATGGGAAATGGCCATGCCAATTTCATGGCTGCGGGCCGCCCAGTGCAGCAGCTCCCAATCGCTGGTGGTCAGTTGCCAGCTCATGCGCGTCGCGGTGAACAGGGTGCGCGCGCGACGCTCCACGACTTCCGCCATTTCGGTATCCACGGCGTAGCGCTGCATTAGTGCGTTGATGGTTCGCTCGCGCACATCCTCGTGGCTTAACCGTCCCATCAGGTCGTAGATAACGCCTTCGCGCAGGGCTCCCTTGGAGGTGCGCATGTGTTCGATACCGAGTACATCAAACAGGGCCGTGGTGATTGCGACACCAGGCAGTATCACACTGCGGCGCGCCGCTGCCAGGCCATCCAGGGTGATATCTTCCATGGTCTTGAATGCAAGCAGCTTCTTTTCCAGTTTCTGCAGGCCTTTGTGGTTTATACCGCCTTCACCCCAGCCATTCTGGGTAATGAGGGTCTCTATTGCCTGCAGCGTGCCCGATGAGCCCACGCACTCTTCCCAATGGCCGCTGTTGTAACCGTGGCGTATATGGAAGGCCTGTAACCGGGCGCGATCATAGGCGTTGCGGTAATTGCCCTTGCTGATCTCCCCATTGGGAAAACAGGCTTTACCGTAAGACACACAGCCCATCTGCAGGCTTTCCAGGCGCTGGGGTTCGAAGCGTTCCCCGATGATCAATTCCGTGCTGCCACCACCGATATCGATGACCAGGCGTGACTGGGCGTCGTCCGCCAGGGAATGGGCGACCCCCAGGTAGACCAGGCGCGCCTCCTCCCGGCCGTAGATGACATCCACCTTGGCTCCCAGTATCCGTTTGGCGGGCTTGGTGAAATCACTGCGGTTCTTGGCCACCCGCAGGGCATTGGTGCCCACCACCCGGATGCGCTCCGGCTCCACGCTGTCCAGCAACTGCGCAAACCGGGTCAGGCACTCGAGACCGCGTTCTATGGCCTCCTCGGAAAGGTGGCCGTTTTCCAGTCCGGCACCCAGTTGCACCTTTTCCGCCAGCACTTCTACCGGGCGCATTTCACCGTGTTCGATTTTGGCGATTATGAGATGGAAGGAGTTACTGCCCAGGTCTATGGCAGCCAGTTGACTGCCCTCAGGCAAGGATTCCTGATTGTCCACTTCCAAGATGTTTGCTTCTCTGCAGTTACACTTTGCCACTCATGGTAAAGGATTCCACTGTGTGACGCATCAAAACTGCAGACTATTGCGGCTGGTACCAGATGGGGGAAGTCCACGCGCGTTCCTGTATCTGCCACGGCAGTTCCGGATCATCACACATGGCAGGGCGTTCCCCGAGGGACATGGCGAGGCAGTCGTAATGGCTCCAGCGACAAGCGGGGTTTTCCAGCACCCGGGTGTAGTACACAGCAGCCCGTTGGGAATCAAAGTCGGGGTCTTGCCAGGTACCGCATAACTGTTCAAAGCCTGTCCCTGAAACCTCGCAACTCGAGGGGTCGACACTGGCATCATTGTCTGGATTCCCGGCGATATCGTAGACCGCCTGGTGTGTTTGTCCCTGTTCGTCTACCCAGCCCTTGATGATCTGGATACGCTGTAGCAGATTGGCGCCGGGGCGAGGGTCACGGCTCGCGCTGGCCACAAACAGCGGACTGCGCACCACGCCAGGTGGGGGTAGAGGGAGGTCTGCCCCCATGGGTACACCGCCGGCGTAAGCCTGTTGCAGAAAATCGGTGGATTTGCAGATAGCCGCGTCCAGTTCCCAACCGGCAAAAAAGCGTGGGCGTATGCGCGGGCCGCTGCTGCCAAAGGTCTCCCTGCGCTGCATTGCGCTAAACAGCGCATTTCGGCTATTTTCGACGGCGTAAATGCCGGCGATGCCGCCCGGGTTGTAGCGAGCGGGTGACCCTGTACCGATACCCCCTGGGACTTCCACTTCACCCTGCAGGCGATGGCGCGGATCCCGGTCTATACCGTGTGAGCCCATATGGCCGCGCTCAAGCCCTGCGGCCGGTGCACCGATATGGGTGTCGGTGGCGGCCACAATACCCAGTTTGAATGGGTTGACGCCCAATTTCTCCTGCTCGGACAGCCCCGCGGTCAGGGCATAGCGCACGTAGCTGTAGCGGGAGGCGCAGCCCTGCAGCATCATGCCGCCGCTACCAAACTCTTCGCCGCAGTCGGGAATTTGTTCCGCCGGGCTGCGCAATTTCTCGAAATCACAGAACTCGTCCGCACTTCCCAGAACGCTGGTGATGCCGTTGCGGCACTCGGAGTCACCCTTGACCTGCATGATCTCCGCGAGCGGTTCCAGGCGCGTGCGCAGCCGGGCCATTTGCTGTTGCCGCTGAACTGGCCAGTCGCGCCGGCTGTAGGGAAACCACATGCGGCCACTGCTCCAGTTGCTGTTGTGGGGTATCGCCAGCGCGTCACAGTCTGCATTGCCGTCGATGCAGGTTTGCTGCAGCCACTGCCACAGCTGTTCGGGCGTGTCCGCGTCCTTTGCGCTCAGGGGAGCCTGGGGTACCGTGCCGGAGCTGAAAATGACATTGCGGTGCAGGTTGGACGCTTCCTGTGCCAGCGTGTATTCATAACCGTGCAGCGTGGTAAACGCACAGTCGCCGCTGCGATCGTGCCAGGCCTCGGTACTGCGCTGGTTGTTGTGCCACACCTCGACCGCACGCTGGCGGCAGCGGGAACCGTCTTCGCCACAAACCCTGGCGGAGCGGTCCTGCCCGAAAATCGCCTGTGTTGCGATCCTCACCAGCGGCTGCAGCTCGTCTTCCACCGGCAAACGCAGGTCCCCGCGAAACAATCGACAGACCAGCGTAGCGTAGGATTCACTTTGCGGGTCGTAGCACAGGCTACTTTCTCCCAGTGCCTCCGCATGGTCGGTGACGGCCATGAAATCCAGCGGTGAACTGATACGCAATACCGGCGCCTGGTAGCCCGGTGGGTCGAATTTAAGCCGTAATGGCAGTGGCTCACCACGGCCGAAACGGTAGGCGTCATCTACGCTGGCGGCCGTGCCAAAAGCGGTGGCGTCATAGGAGGCGGAGGTGTGCACGTGTAGGGCGCCGAACCAGGCTCGCGGGTAGGGGTGCTGCTGTGTGCAGCCAGTGTCCGCTTTAGCGCCAGGTGCCGCGGCGACGGGTATTTGCGACCAGTGAGCGGCGGTCCCGGAGGGCACAACACTGCGTGAAAACTCAAAGCGCAGCCACAGTCCTGCAGCTGCCCCAACCAGGCCTAACGCCAGCAGTAGCAGTAACAGGTATTTTAGTACCCTGGATATCCCCACCATGGTCTATTTTGCCCCTTGCCGTGGCGAGCGCGGCACGGGTATTTGCCATCTATCCCCTGCGTGGTTCACGGGACCAGCGTCACGGTGTCTACCGTATGCTCGCGAATCGCGCGGTCACTGAACCACCAGTGTCCCGGTTTTCCTTCAAGCCACAAGGGCAGCGAGTCCTGCTGGTGTTTATCGAACAGGCGCTCGCTCACGCCGCCCGGAATATGCCCCTCGATCTTGTCCGGGTCTGACAGGTCCATTACCACGCGAGTAGAGGGAATGATCTTGCTGTGTTGCGGGTCATCAAACAGATACAGGGCCCGGTTAAGAGTTTCGCCGGAGCCGTCGGCGGGATTGATGCCGCCACCGAACCACCTGGCCCCCGTGTCGCCCTGAACCAGCGGATGGAAAAAAGTCACTGTGTGGACGTCACCCCAGCGCCATTGCTGCGGGTCGCCACCGAAACGGGCAGTCATTTCGATGAGCATGTCATGTGCTGCCAGGCGCAATAACTGGTCCCGGGTCTCGATTTGTGCTGTGCCGGTGTCATCAAACCAGTCAGTACCATTGGCCTCGATCTTGCGCACCAGGTGTTCATGCCAGTAGTAATAACCTTTCAGGTATTCGAGGGCGAGATCTTCACCCAACTCGTCGCGAAAGACGCGCAGCGCGAAGTGCCGATACAGACTTTGGAAAATGGCGGGTGCACTCTGCTGTGCGGTATCCATGAAATCCCATGCCGCGAGTATCCCGGCTATCTGTTGCAGCCGGGGGTCGCTTTCGAGGGCCGCCAGGATCACAGGCATCAGTCGTTGCGCCATGGGATTCTTGTTGTCCATGAGGAAATCCCAGTGATCGCTACTGCTTATCTCTTCTTGTGTGAATAACTCCATCAGGCGGCGGTAACGCCAGGAACCCGAGGCATAGCTGGAGTAGGGGTAGGGGTAGTCCGCCCGGGTGACGCGGTGATTGGCAGTGCCCACCCAGTCCCGGTGGGGGTTTAATTGCATCGGCATCTCCTGTGCCGGGATACGGCCGGCCCAGTTGTCTGTGCCGGTCACCGGCAGTGGAATGGAACCGTCGCCACGCACCCGCAGGGGCACATAGCCGCTGGACACCCGCGCAATATTGTTTGCGGTATCGACCACGATATAGTTCAGGGGCGTCGGCATGGTGCCTATCGCGGTGATAGCCTCCTCCACGCTGGTTGCCAGCATGAGTTCCAGGATACCCCATTGGCTATCGAGCATTTCCGGTACCGACCAGCGCAGGGACAGCACTCTGTCGCCCGCCGTGCTCATGCCATGATCTGAAATTACCGGCCCACGATGGGTTTCACGCACCAGTAAGGTTTCACTGCGCATGCCGCCGTCGGCCGCCTTGTCACTGATATAGATAACTTCCTCGCGCAGCGTGAAGGGCAAAGATCGCCCCCCCTCCAGGTAGTGCTGCGGGTTTTCCGGGTCCAGCTGTTCTATATACAGGTCGATCATGTCGGCATAGCCGTTAGTGGCGCCCCAGGCAATATGCCCGGTACGCGCATTGCCCAGCCCTGGAGAGCCGGGGAATGCGGCGCCCACGGCGCGCAGTGTGGGTGTCATCAGGCCCATGGGTATCCAGATCCCCGGCAGGTTGCGCGCGTCGATATGGGGGTCATTGGCCAGAATGGGCGCGCCGTTCGCGGATTTGCGCCCGCCACTGGCCCAGGCATTGCTGCCCAAGGCGAATTGGCTGCGATCACTGATCAGGCTCTGGTCGTGGCGCAGTCCAATGGCCATTCCGCTGCTGGACGGTGTCTGCATCTCTGTGGCCGGGTCGTCGGGATTGATATTCAGTGGCTTGAGTTCAGAGGCACGCTGCGCACCCAGCAGGTCCAGTAGCTGCTGGTTCATCAATTCCTGCTTCCAGTTGACTGAGCTGCTCCATACCTGGAACAGTTGCAATCCGATGATGTCCTGCAAGGTCCAGGGCGCCGGTGTTCTGCTCATCAGTTTGAGCATGACCGGGTGTTCATCCTGGTGATCGTTGATATAGGCGTTGATACCGTTGATATAGCGCTGGAAGAAATTGAGTTCTTTTTCGCTGAGCAGTGCCAGTTGCCGTTTGGCTATCTCCGGGATATCAAGCAGCCTTATCTGGCGATCACTGTCCAGGCCGCGTTCGCCTATCATCTGCGCCAGCTTGCCCTGGGATACCTGGCGGTAGAGCTCCAGTTGGAACAGGCGAAGTTGCGCCACGATAAAACCCTGGGCGGTAATCGCATCGTCCAGTGACTGTGCGTAGATATAGGGAATGCCAAAGTCGTCGCGGTGCACGGTGACGGGTTGTTGCAATGTTGTTAGCCGCAGTTCGCCCCGGGTCTGGTAGCTGTCCGCGGTGGGCAGCCACAGTGCCAGGCCGATGACAGCTGCCACCACAACAAACAACACTATTGTTATAATTTTCAAGTGTGATTCCCCTGTACAAGGCCCTCAATGCGGTGCGCTACAGCAGACCTGATTGTAGCGCACAGATGCTGTATGCAGGCCCCGGCATTACCAGCCTGGTTCAACTAAATAGCCTAGTATTCAGCAATGAGTTTGATGTGATCAGTCCGATATAAAGTAATTTTCCCAGCTCGGCTCCATCGCCGCCCGGTTGTGGCTCTGCCGGTGTGAGATTCAGACAGTTATTCTGACCTCTGGGGTGATGGGTCTGCAGCGATCATGCGGTTATCCTGCGAACGAATAATTATCCAGAAAAATTTAAGCCTTGGAGAGAATAATGAAGCTACCAGTTGCCAGGTCTATTGTACCAGCGCTGTTGCTGCTGCTTAACGTGATGTCACTATCGGCTACAGCGGCGAGTAGTAAGCCGAATATCCTGGTGATATGGGGTGATGATATTGGCTGGTCCAACATCAGCGCCTACCACCGGGGGATGTTGGGTAGTCGCACGCCCAATATTGATCGCATCGCCAACGAGGGCGCGATGTTCACCGATTACTATGGCGAGCAAAGCTGTACTGCCGGGCGTTCGGCCTTCATCACCGGCCAGCATCCACTGCGCACCGGGTTGCTGAAAGTCGGCCTACCCGGCGCGGATATTGGATTGCAGGCTGAAGATCCCACTATCGCTGAGCTGCTCAAGCCTCACGGTTACAGCACCGGGCAGTTCGGTAAGAACCACCTGGGGGACAAGGACAAATTCCTGCCTACTAACCACGGCTTTGATGAATTCCTGGGTAACCTGTATCACCTCAACGCTGAGGAGGAACCGGAAACCTATTTTTACCCAAAGGATCCGGCGTTTCACAAGCGCTTCGCGCCGCGAGGGGTGATTCATTCCTATGCCGACGGCAAGATCGAGGATACCGGCCCGCTGACTCGCAAGCGCATGGAAACCGCCGACCAGGAGTTTGCAGACGCCGCACTGAAATTTATTGATCAATCCCACCGGGACGGAAAGCCTTTCTTCGTCTGGTTCAATGCCACCCGCATGCACGTGTGGACGCGCCTGGCGCCCAGGTGGCAGGGTAGCTCCGGTTACGGGCTCTACGCCGATGGCATGATGGAGCATGATCATCATGTTGGGCTGCTGCTGGATAAACTGGACGACCTGGGTATTGCCGATAACACCATCGTTATCTACAGCACCGACAACGGTTCCCAGACCAATACCTATCCCGATGGCGGTTCAGAGCCCTTCCGCGGTGAGAAGGGCTCAACCTGGGAGGGCGGCTTTCGCGTACCGGCTTTGATTCGCTGGCCTGGCAAGGTTAAGCAGGGCACCGTAATCAACGATATTTTTTCCCACCAGGATTGGCTGCCAACGCTGCTGGCCGCTGCCGGTGACCCCGGCATCAGTGACAAGCTGAAAAAAGGCCACCGCGCCGGGGACAAGACCTTCAAGGTGCACCTGGATGGGTTTGACCAGACAGCGGTGCTTACCGGCAAGGGAGCGGGTAAGCGGGAAAGCATTTTTTACTTTGATGACAACGCCAATTTTAACGCCATGCGCTGGAATGACTGGAAAATACACTTTGCTTTTCAGATGGAAGGCTGGGCAGGTCCCCGCGAGGCGCTTAATTTCCCTCGCGTGATTAACCTGCGCACCGACCCCTATGAAACCTCTATCGACTCGGGTATGTACACGCGATTTTTTGCCGATCAGCTGTGGTTATTTGTGCCTACCCAGGTAGAAGTGGGCAAGTGGTTGATGACCTTTCGTGAATATCCCCCGCGCCAGGCCACGGCGAGCTTTACCATTGACCTTATGATGCAGCAGATGCAACAAATGCTGCAGATGCGCGCCGCAGGCGCTGCTGCCGGGCAGAAACGGCCACAGCAGTAAACAGCCCGGGACAACAGGCGCCGGGCTTCAGCGCGGCGCCTACATGACCAGTATGATCTTGCCCATGTGCGCGCCACTTTGCATGCGTTCATGGGCCTGCTCCACCTCTTCCAGGGGATAGGCCCGGTCCACTACCGGTTTAATCTCTCCGCTTTGCAGGTGAGGGTAGACC
>JARFQU010000165.1 GCA_029287595.1 Halioglobus sp.
TCGGTAGACAAAGTGCGCATCACCGATGCCAGCAAGCAGGAGCTGGTATTGCAGAAATCCGGTGCCAACTGGCTACTGCCCGGACTGCACTCCCTGCCCGCTGACCCCGAGATGGTTACCGGCTTGCTCACCGCCTTGACCTCACAAAGCGAAGAGTGGCCGGTGGCTCATTCCGCGGCGGCGCGTCAACGCTTCCAGGTCGCCGATTATCTTTTCCAGAGACGCATCGAACTCTTTAGTGGCTCCAGGGCCCTGGGAACTGTGTACCTGGGCACTTCTCCGGGTTTTCGCAAGGTGCACGCCCGCCATGGTGGTCGGGACGAGATCTTCGCAACAAACTTCAACGTTTTCGATGCCCCCGCAAACGGCGGCGACTGGATAGACGCCAGGCTGCTGCAGATAAGGACACCCATGCGCGTCGATGCCGATACCTACAGCATTCACCGGGAGGGCGGCGAATGGCGCTCGGGCAGCGGCGCCAGCCCCGATGAGCGCGAGCTGCTGGCGCTGCTGTCGGCGCTGCGCTCATTACAGGTAAATGGCGTTGCCGAAGAGGAACAGACGCATCAGCTGCAGGAGACTGAGGCGGACCTGGTGCTGAACATCGACAGTCTGTCAGGAAAAATCACGCTGCAGCTCTACCAGCTACCGGGTGTAAATTTCATCCGCAGCAGTGAATACCCAGTATTTTTTAAGCTTGGCAATTACGCTTACGATCAACTTACCAGTGTCGATATAGAGCGCATTTCCGGGAAGCACCATGCCGAATAAGCCACGCACATCCTGTGCTAAGCTAGTAATTTTTCACCGCCTGAGCGTGCCTCGTTGAAGCGATTCATAGTGGTTTTTGTACTGGTGCTGGTGACGCTGTTCACCCTGGAGATGCTGACCCCGGTACAGCAGCATGTAATTGTGCCGTTTACCGGCCTATTAGCCCAACTCAGTGCCGCCATCGTGCTGCCCTTTGACAGCTCGGTGGTCGCCTACGGCAAAATCCTGCAGTTCGGTGACAGCGGTTTTGCCGTATCCATCGAAGCCGGGTGCAACGGTGTAGAAGCCACCATCGTGCTGATCGCCGCAGTGGTGGCCTTTCCGGGCAGCTGGCGCTCCCGGGCCCTGGCCATAGGGCTGGGGTTCCTGGCGGTGCAGGCCATGAATATCGTGCGCATCATCAGCCTGTTTTACCTGGGAAACTGGAATCTGGATATTTTCACCTGGGTACACCTGTACCTCTGGCCGGTGCTGATCATGCTCGATGTACTGATCGTGTTTATCCTCTACCTGCGCTGGCTGTCGACAGCAGATACCGAAGAGCTGGCTGCCAGCAGTGGATGAAAAACACCATCTGCGGCAATTCCTGCTGTTCGTTTTCGCCCTGCTGATCCCCTGCTTCGGACTGTGGACTATTGCCAGTGGGCCCCTGGCGCTGCCGGCCGTCGGCCTGGTGAACATAATGCTCGGCAACTGGTTTCCCGATGTGGTCTCCGCCCTTTATGCACAGGGCCCGGAAGGGCTGTTGCTGACTGAGTTCGGTGAGTTGAACGGCGCACCGGTATCGCCAGCCCTGTCAGAGTACCAACTGGGTTTCACCCTCGACACCCGCATCCTGTCCTACTCGATTCCGTTCTATAGCGCACTACATTTTGCCACCCAGAAAAAGGGCTACCTGGCGGGCTATTTACAGGGCCTGCTGCTGCTGTACATACTGCTGGTATTCGGTCTGCTGTGCCTGTGCATGAAAGAGCTGATGATTGTCCTGGGCCCGCTATTTCTGGAGCAACAGGATGTATTCGTGCCTCCCGCCAGTGTCATCGCGCTGTTATACCAGCTGAACGTATTGATCGTGCCAACGCTGGCGCCGGCGGCTATCTGGGCCTGGCAGAGTCGCGAGTCTCCCCTGGCGGCAGCCCTGATGGGCAAGTTTCCCGCGCACTAGTTGTGTGACTGCAACCGGTTGTTCACAGATACTTCCACATGGTTGCTTCGCAACCAGCGGGCCAGGCAGGTAAAAGTAAATACGCCAGCTTCCCCGTCCAGGGCCGATAGCAGGAACTAGTCCTTGAAGTCAGGCGTGCGCCCCTGCTTGCGCGCCTTGATAGCCTCTTCGAAATTCTGGGTGGTCATGCGCACAAACAACTGGGCATGCCCCTCGTGGTTCATGTGGGAGTGCAGGCTGCCCGCTTCCATTCCCGCCCACAGCATCTGCTTGCTCAACTCCACGCCGAGTTGGGAAAAGCCGTTGATGCGCTCGGCAATAGCGTAGCATTCCTGCAGCAGCTCCTGTTGCGGCACCACCTTTGACACCATGCCTATATGCTGTGCTTCGATTGCGTCGACATCGCGTCCGGTCAGCATGATTTCAAAAGCCCGACTGGTACCTATAGCCCGTGGCAGGAGATAACTGAGGCCCAGCTCCGCCGAGGTCAGGCCATTGTTAATGCCCGCCGGTCGAAAATAAGCGCCCTCGGCGGCGATGCGAATATCCGTGGCCATGGACAGGCAGAAGCCCCCGCCAATAGCCGCGCCGTTAATAGCGCCAATCACCGGCTGGTGCATATCGTGTATGGCCTTGATCACGTCGTCGAGAATTTTCATCGCGCGACGTGCTATACCCGGCACCGTCAGACCATTGAAAATATCCAGCCAACCCGGATCCTGCAGGTCGGCACCGGCGCAGAAACCCGCACCCGCGCCAGTAACCACGACTACACGGGTGTCATTGTCGAAACTCACCTCTTCCAGCGCTTCCTTGAACGGCACCATGACGTCGAACGCCATGGCGTTCATACGTTCGGGCCGATTCAGGGTAATCAGGGTGATATAGGGCAGCGGTTTTTCTACGGTTACAAATGACATGAGCGGCATCCGCATGAGATTGATGAACCTGTAGACTAAGCGCTGCGAACGCCAACAGCTATGGCGCCAACGGCCAGTTATTGCTGATCAGAAGGCCGCGGCTGCGCACCCGGCAAAAGACGCACTGGCGATGTCGTGCTAAAGTACCAAGGGGAGGACATGATTATGCGTTTGATAGGCATGGTACTCGCGCTGGGTGCGATAGGCTGGGTGTTATACCAGGCCTCTGGGGGCAAAGAAGGCGATGGCGCCATTCCGGAAAGCTACCAGCAGTCGCTGAAAAAAGCCGAGGGCGTGGAGCAGACTGTGCAGGAAGCTGCGCAGCTGCGTATGAAGGAAATCGAACAGGGCGACCAGTAGGCTGGTCGCCCCGACTCCTGCTATTCTCAGTCCTGTAGTTTCTGCAGGATGCTGGAGAAATCCCGCTGTCCATTCCCCGCTTCCTGGTGCTGCGAATACAACTCCCGCGCCAGCTGCCCCATGGGGTTGTCGAAATCGCACTGTTTGGCGATCTCCATAGCAAGCCCCAGGTCCTTGGCCATCAGATCCACCATAAATCCCGGTTTATAATCATTACTCGCAGGCGCATTTTCCATGACCCCGGGATAGGGGTTGTACACTTCCAGCGACCAGTTGCGTCCGGAACTGGCCAGCATGATCTGCGATAGCACCTTGGGATCCAGGCCATTGCGTGCCCCCATTTCCAACGCCTCACAGGTGCCGATCATATGAATCGCCAGCAGCATGTTGTTACAACCCTTAGCCACCTGTCCCGCCCCGGCGGGCCCGGCGTGAAAAATGTTCTTGCCCATATCACCCAGGATCAACTCCGCTTTGCTAAAGGCCTCTGCGCTGCCGCCGCACATGAAAGCCAGAGTACCGGCCGCGGCCGCGGCCACTCCACCCGATACCGGCGAGTCCATGAAGCCAATACCCATGGCCGCTGCCGCCTCGCCCACCTGGCGCGCAGTTGCCGCATCAATAGTGCTGCAGTCCAGTACGGTGGTGTCGCCTTTCAATTGCGCCAATAAACCGTCATCCCCCAGGTACACCCCCGCCACATGTTTACCCGCGGGCAGCATTGAAAGCACATAATCCACGCCCCTGGCGGCTTCCGCTGCGGAAGCCGCGACGCCCGCTCCAGCCTCGCGCAATTGTGAGCAAGCCTGCTCCGACAAATCAAAAACCGTGACATCATGCCCGGCTTTGACCAGGTTGATCGCCATGGGTCCACCCATGTTGCCCAGGCCGATAAATGCTACTTTAGCCATGATCTTTTTCCTCGGTATCTGTTACAGGTCCGCCAGGGGGTTTTGTTCCCAGGGCGCAGTAAAAAAGGCATCCAGTTGCTCAGCGGGCACTTCCCGGGAGGTCTTGTACTGCCATTGAGGATTGCGGTCCTTGTCGATCAACAGGGCGCGCACGCCCTCGGCGAACTCCGGGTGGCGCACGATGTTGGTAGCCAACTGAATCTCCGACTGGAAAACCTCGCGCAGGGAGGCGTGGCGCGTTTCCCACAACTGGCGGAAAATCCACAGGGCCGCCAGTGAGGAACCATGAGCAAGGCTGTCCCGGGCTTTGGACAACCAGGGGTCCTGGGTTTGTTGCCCCACGATGTTATCAATAATTTCGTGGATATCGTCCCCATCACAAAGGGTATTGATTGTGCCCAGGTGCGGCTCTACCTGCCCACCGGGGCACTGCGAAACGCTCTGCTCGGAAAAGGGCCGCAGCGTATGCTTGACCAGGGCGTGATTGGCGCGCGCATCTGCACTCCAGCTCTGTAGCAGCAATTGCTCGATAACGTCGGCCTTGTGCTCACTGGCAATAAAACGCCCGGCAATACCGGTGTAAATTGCATCCGCGGCGTTGATCGAGGCCCCGGTAAGCGCCAGGAACTGCCCACATTTGCCGGGCATGTGGTTGAGGAACCAACTGCCGCCTACATCGGGGAACAGCGCGATAGTCACCTCGGGCATGGCAATACGGGTCTTCTCGGTCACGATGCGGTGCGAACAACCCGCCATGACACCCAGGCCGCCGCCCATTACGATACCGTGACCCCAGCAGATAATCGGCTTGGGATAAGTATGCAAGGTGTAATTCATGCGGTATTCGCGGGTAAAAAAGTTCTCCGCGTACTCGCAGGGGCCACCCGGGGTGGCTACCGCCGACTGGTGCAGAGCCTGCACATCGCCACCAGCGCAAAATGCCTTGTCACCCGCGCCGTCTATAAACACCGCTGCAATCCGCTCGTCACCACGCCATGCATCCAGTTGCGCCTGCAGCAGGTCTACCATATCCAGGGTGAGTGAATTGAGGGTCGCGGCGACGTTCAGGGTCACGCGACCCAGCCTGCGATCACCCGCGGTCAGCTCAGCGACCAGCACACTGGCATCGGACATCAGCAGTTCTTCCATTCAGGTTTGCGCTTCTCCAGGAAGGCGTTCACACCCTCCCGCTGGTCCTCGGTGGCAAACAGGTCGACAAAAAGATCACGCTCTCCTTCCAGGCCCGCGGCGATCACGGTATTGCGGCCCGAGTGCACCAGGCGCTTGCAGAAAGCGACCGATGTGGGGCTTTGCTCCGCCGCCTGCTCGGCCAGCGCCAGCGCCCGCTCCAGGGCTGCTCCTTTCGACACGACTTCCTCTACCAGACCGATACGCTCGGCAGTATCTGCCTTGATACGCTCACCGCAGAGAATCATGCGCTTGGCCCAGCCCTCTCCCACCAGCCAGGACAGGCGCTGGGTGCCACCGGCACAGGGCAGCAGTCCGACTTTAGCCTCGGGTAACGCCATCTGCGCCTGCTCCTCGGCAATGCGAATATCGCAGGCCATGGCCACTTCCAGGCCTCCACCCATGGCGAAGCCATTGATAGCCGCAATGGATACGCCGCGAAAATCCGCCAGGGTTTCGAAAGCCTCTCCGAAATACACCGCCATGCGGCGCGCATTCTCAGCGTCACCGTCGGCAAACAGCTTCAGGTCCGCGCCGGCGGAAAAAAACTTTTCCCCCGCACCAGTGATCACCAGGGCGTAAATGTCTCGCTGTGCGTTCAGCTTCTCCACCAGGTCTTTCAGGGCCGGCAGGCTTTCAACATCCCAGGTATTGGCCCCGGGGTTATCGATGGTGATCTGGGCGGTATGCCCCTTGATCTCCACTTTCAGTTTGTCAGAAATACTCAAGCTCATTTAATCACCTCCAAAGCCCCGTCCATTAGTAGTCGACGGGCGACGATAACCCGCATGATCTCGTTGGTTCCCTCAAGAATCTGGTGCACGCGGGTATCTCGCACATGTCGCTCCATGGGGTATTCCTTGATATAGCCGTAACCACCGAACAACTGCAGAGCGTCGTTACACACGTTGAAACCCACATCCGTGGCAAAACGCTTGGCCATGGCGCAATAGGTAGTGGCCTGGGGATCCTGATTATCCAGCTTGCTGGCCGCCAGGCGCACCATCTGCCTCGCGGCGACCAGCTCGGTCAGCATATCCGCGAGCTTGAACTGCACTGCCTGGAAATCCGCAATCGCGCTATCGAACTGGCGCCGCTCCTGCACATAGGCAGCCGCTTCTTCCAGTGCCTGCTGGGCGGTGCCCACGCTACAGGTGGCAATATTGATGCGTCCACCATCCAGTCCCTCCATGGCGATGGCAAACCCCTGGCCCTCCTCTCCCAGGCGATTGGCCACAGGCACCCGCACATTGTCGAAGGTCACCATGCGGGTGGGCTGGGCGTTCCAGCCCATCTTGTCTTCTTTCTTGCCATAGGAGATGCCCTCGGCATCGGCCGGAATCAGCAGTGCGGAAATACCCCTGGGGCCCGCGGCGCCCGTGCGCAGCATTACCACCAGCACGTCCGTATCCCCGGCACCGGATATAAACACCTTGCTGCCGTTAACCACATAGTCTTCGCCATCGTGCTCGGCTGTGGTGCGCAGGGACGCGGCATCGGATCCGGCACCCGGTTCAGTGAGACAGTAGGACGCCAGCTTGGTGCCCATGACCAGATCGGGACACCACTGCTCGATCACCGCCTCACTGCAATACTTGCCCACCATGTTGGTCGCCATGTTGTGGATGGTGAGAAAAGCGGCGGTGGCGGTACAGCCCCGGGAAAGCTCCTCCACAATCAGGCTGGCATCCAGGCGGCTCATGCCCAGACCGCCTGCGCGCTCCGGAGTGTACATACCCATGAATCCCAGTTCACCCGCCTGTTGCAGCGCATCCTTGGGGAAGATCGAATGCTCGTCCCAGTGGGCCGCATGCGGGGCCAGTGCACCCTGGGCGAAAGCGCGGGCGCTGTCGGCAAAGGCCATCTGGTCTTCGGTCAGGGAAAAATCCATCTATGGCTCCTCGTTGCTAATGCCTTGCCAGAATTAGAACCTGCCCATGACTGAGCCGAACAATTCCTCGTCCGAAGGAATCACCTTGGTTGCCGCCAGCGGCTTGGATACCCAGGTCTCGTTGACCAGGTCGCGCCAGGTGATGTTGTGGTTGATGCTGTTGCCCCCCCAGGAACCACAGCCCAGGGAGAATGTCTGGCGCATGCCGTTCCACAGGTTGCCGCTGTTGGAGGCGGCCTGGGGCTGGTTGACCATTACCCTTGAAGTGCGCGTAGCCGCTGCGAGCTTCATGATATTGTCATCATTGTAGGAGTAGATACCACAGCTGTGCCCCTGGCCCTGGTAGGCCTGGATACTGTTGGTCAACGCGATGGCCTCGTCGATATCCTTGACCTTGTAAAGGGCCATGGTCACCGTCAACTTCTCTCCCGAAAAAGGGTAATCGGGGCCGGTACCGGTTTCCGGCACGATCAAGAACTGCTTGCCTTCGGGCAGGTCAATTCCCGCCTGGCCGGTGATATTAAGCGCGTGCTGGGCCACGATCCTGGGATTGAGATGCCCGTCTTCCCAGATCACACTCTGCAGCTTTGCCTTGTCTTCGCCCTCGATAACGAAACCACCCTCGTGCTGCAATTTTGCCAGGAACTCGTCGTAGATCGATTCAAACACCAGTACCGAGTTATCGGAGGAACAGGAAGCGGCGAGATCCAGGGTCTTGGAAATACGAATCTTCTCCGCCGCCTCGTCCAGGTCAGCGCTGTCATCTACGGTGATCACCGCGTTACCTACGCCCACGCCCAGCGCGGGGGTGCCGGATGAATAAGCCGCGGTGACCATGGCTTCTCCACCGGTGGCGAGCACGCGGTCACACTGGCGCATCAATTCGTTGGTCTTTTCCAGGGAGGGCACATCGATGCTCTGCACCAGATCCGCGGGCCCGCCCATGGCGGTGATCGCCTCGCGCATGTAATCACAAATTTTCTTATTGGTGAGCTTCGCCCTGGGGTGCGGCGCGACGATGATCGCGTTGCGGCCTTTCACCGCAGAGATCGCCTTGATCACCGGAGTGGCCTCCGGGTTGGTGGACGGGGACAGCGCGCCAATAACGCCCACTGGCTTGGCAATTTTAACGATATTGCGCTCGGGGATTTCCTCGATTACACCGACAGACTTGTCGTTGATGATGTCCATCAGCGTGGCCCGCGTCTTGCGGTGAATTTTGAGGTACTTGCCCTCGTAATTGCCCAGCTGTGTTTCATCAACGGTAAAGCGCGCGATCTCTTCAGAGCGGTCCTCTCTAGCCACCGCCCACACCATGGCGGTAATCAGCTGGTCCACCTGCTCCTGAGTGTAATCGGCTATCGCCTCTTGGGCGGCGCGGGCGCGGGCTATCATGGCGGCCACTTCTTCCCGGTCCTGGGCTGATCCCTGCTTGTCTTCCATCGTCAGTTGCTCCTCTGCTATTACCTGTGCGAACTAACCTGCGTATCACCACGTAAGATTAGCTGATCAAAAAACGTGCGCCAGCATACCCTGCGCAAGAGGCGACTCCAAGGGAGGAAGTTGCGATTCTTATGGATTATATTGCTGTTATTGCTATCATCAACCGGATACCTCAAAACAGAGTACCGCCATGAGCGCGCCTTCCTCCTGGCCTCTCCCAAAAGACGGCCTACGCTTCGTTACTCCCGCCTTTATGGTCAATAAACTGGCGCGGCACCCGCTCACACGTGAATGTTACCCGGCAGCCATGGGTTTTTATCCGGGCGCTCACCTGCACCGTATGCAGCGTGAGAAACACGATGACAACCTGTTGCTGTATTGCGTTGATGGCAGGGCTCGCGCCAGCACCGCAGACTGGTCGGGGAAGGTGGCCGCCGGCGATATCCTGCTGCTGCCCCAGGGTGTTGCACACAGCTACGAGGCGGACGCGAAGGAGCCCTGGACCATTTACTGGGTACACTACCAGGGCACTGCCACCGCGGTATTCAATCAGTACCTGGGCTACCGCGAGGGGCGTGAGCCGATAAGCAAGCTCGGGGTGTCGCCGCAACTGATCGCGCACTTCAGGGGCCTGATGGAAGTGCACCGCACCGGTTACAGCACACGGGCGTTTATCAACGCGGGCAACCAGTTGCGGCACCTGATCACTGAAATCGCGCTGGAGATCCGCCGCGCCCAGGCCAGCAGTCAGCACAGTTTCAACCTGGCGTCGGTGCAGAGTTTCATGCTGGAAAATATCGGCCAGCAGCTGGATCTGGATACACTGGCCGCTACCGCCAGGTTATCGCGGTTTCACTTCGCCACCAAGTACAAGGCACTGACCGGCTACTCGCCGATCAAGCATTTTCTCAATATGAAAATGGAACACGCCTGCCACCTGCTGGATACCACTCAAATGAGTATCAAGACGGTCGCAGCTGAACTGGGCTATCCGGACCAGCTGTATTTTTCCCGGCTGTTCTCGCGAACAGTAGGCATGTCACCCCGCGCCTACCGGAACTCCGTCGGGAAGTAAGCCCCGCGGCGCGGGCGGCGGCTGTACGATTTCTCCGGAACTGGTCAGGTGCTTCATCAACATGGCGCGCATCCACTGGTGCGGGGCGCTACGGGAGGTTCGGGTGTGCCGCATCAGGGACATCTTGCCGCGGTTACTGCTGTGAGTATTGTGAATCATCCGCTGCAGTTCCGACGGCATATCAGCACCCGAGATGCGCTCGCTGTAAAGACCACCCTCCTGAAACCCTGCATTGGCCACCAGCAGGGAGTCGGTGCACGTAAGCACGCCCACTGCGGAAGCAAATTGAGTGGTTTCCAACGCGATACTGCGGTGCACACCGTACTGCCCCAGTACATCGTCCACCATACTGGTGTTCTCCCGGGTAAGTCCCGGCAGGTACAGTCTCAAGTGTGGGTAAGCGAGGAAATCCTGAAGGCTCATTTCCTTGCCCGCCAGGGGATGATCGATGCGCATGTAGCAACGCGGTGCAATCGCCGCAATGGGTTCTGCGTGAATATCGCGCTCCGTCTCCAGGGCGACAAAAGCCACGAAATCCGCCTCGCCCTTTTTCAACTGGTCCTGGTAGTCCGGCGGCACCTCGCCGGTAATAATCTGGATGTTGGGCGCGACCTCATGCATCTCCGACATAAGTCCCGGCAACAGGGATTCGCAAAGAATAGGCGGCAGTAATAGTTTGAAGCTACCGGCAAATGTCTCGGGGTTGAATTCCGAGCTGCCCAGCACTCGCTCCACCGTTTCCAGCAACGCCGGCAGCTCCGCTCCCAGCTCCTCCGCCCGGGGGGTTGGCACCAGGCCATGGGCCGTGCGGGTAAACAGCTCGTCCTCAAAGGAGTCGCGCAATTTCTGCAGGGTTTTACTCAACGCCGGCTGGGAGACTGACAGGCGCTCCGCCGCACGGGTAACATTGCGCTCCTCCAGTAGAATCTGCAGGGCAACCAGCAGGTTCAGGTCGGTACGAATCAACTTACGGGAAATCATTATTGCTTCTAACCCCTTAACATAACCTATAGTTATAACTGAATCCTAGCAAATGCCAGTCCGTTAATCACGTCCAATTAGTGATACCCCACTGTAACGCCGCAAGCCCGCTGTGGGGCGCAGCCCGAAGCGTGACCACCGACACCGGTGCAAGCAGGCCGTTTAATCGCCAGGCAAATCAGTTATTATCGCGAGTCACCGGAAACCAGGAGCCCTACTGTGATAACGCGTCTCAGCCTGCTAATGCTGTTATTTACCACGCTCTGGGCATGCAGCAGCGGAACCGCCACACCAAAAACAGACCCCCTGGAACAGGCCAGTGCCGTAGCGGTTACCCTGCCCGGCTTTATCACCGAACCGGGCACGACCTTGCATTGGCACCGGGAGCTACTGTGGGTAGACGACCCCGACGGGCGTTACGAGCGTCGCGCCAAGGTGCTGCAACAGGCCTTGCAGCTGGAGTTTGAGCGCAAGGGGTATCGCTTTGTAAGCGGCGACCAGGAAGCGACCTACGATGTGGTGGCCGTCGCCATGCTGGGTCAGTTGGCAGACCAGAAAGAGGTGCAGGATTTTTTCCGCCTGTACCCTTCACTGGCCAAGCCCGCCGCAGGCTATGGCCGCGGCACCGTGCTGGTGGCGATCGCGCCGGCGGGAAGCAATGAGATTGTTTGGCGCGGCGCGCTGGAGGTGTACACAGATCCCGGCAAATTACCGCTGGCGCAACGCGAGGCGAGGCTGAGATGGGCCGCGCAACAGTTGCTGCGCAGCATTCCCGCCATCCACTGAGTCCGCCAGCGGTTGTAGCTGCCAACCGCGGGGACTGCTAACATGGGCACCGCCGGCACCAGCCGGCAGTGCCGATTTACATCACGAGGAATAGCATGCGTATCACAACCAGCCTGGGCATCGCCCTGCTGTCTTTAGCAATAGTAGCCTGCAGCGGCATAGAAACGCGCCCGGCACCCACCGAGGATTTTGCCAAAGGCAACTATAAGTACTACAAGTGGCGCAGCGAGCCTTTAGGCAACAACATTAAATCCAACGATCGCATTTACCTGATGGATCCCATTGTGCGGCGTGAGCTAGACGCCAACCTGCGCAGCAAAGGCTATGTACTCGATCCGCAAAAGGCCCAGTTCAGCGTGGACTACCTGCAGGCGCCAGGCCTGCGCATGGGTGAAAAAAGCGAGGCGGCCAGCAACATTACCCCCTACCCAAGAGTCGTGGCGAACCGCCAGGTGGATGGTGCAGTAGTCGACAATGCCCATGCCCTCGGTGGCGTGAAGGAAACCAGCAACATCGCCATCCAGTTCAACGACGTTACCAGCAAGCGCGAAGTATGGCAGGTGATCATCACCAAGTTCGTGGAAAACGTGAACCAGGTAGACCCAAAAGAACTGGACAAAAGCCTGACCACGGCGATCGCCAAGGGCCTGGAGACCTTACCCGCAGCTCCTTAGAGGTAATGTTTCAGTAGGTCATTCACTGGGAGCATAACCCGGCAACCTGGGTCGCGACATCGCCTTGTTCTCTTCTGCCATCGGGTTTGGGCGGGAAAAATCAGCTATAGACCGCCGGATTGGCGCAGTGGGGCATGGGTTCACCGGCCAGCGCCGCCAGTGCGTTATCCACTGCCATATCCGCCATGCGCCGGCGGGTGTCGATAGTGGCGCTGCCAATATGCGGAGCCAGCACCACGCGAGGGTGACGCAGCAGCGGGTTATCCATGGCCAGGGGCTCACGCTCAAACACATCGATTCCCGCGGCGTAAATCAGGCCATTATCCAGGGCGTCCGCCAACGCCTGCTCATCTACGATGCCACCGCGCGCGGTATTCACCAGCACCGCACCCGGCTTCATGGTGGCGATGCGATCCGCATCGAGCAGCATGCGGGTGTCGTTGCTCAATGCTACATTGACGCTGACGAAGTCGCTGCGCGGCAGCAGCTCCTCCAGGGAGACCTGCTCCACACCGGGCACCTGGATAGCCGAACGGTTCCAGGCCAGGACACGCATACCGAAACCGGCAGCCCGGCGAGCCACCGCCTGGCCGATGGCGCCAAGGCCGATAATTCCCAGGGTGGCACCACTCACATCCTTGCCCACGAAAAAATCCGGCGACCAGGCCTTGTCGTCACGCCACTGCCCATGGCGCACGAAACGGTCGGCTTCGGCCACCCGCCTGGCCGCCGCCAGCAGCAATGCGAAGGCTGTATCTGCCGTGGTATCCACCAGCACCCCGGGTGTATGTCCCACAGGAATACCGCGTTCGGTAAGGGCGGCAATATCAAGATGGTCCACCCCCACCGACATGCTGGACACGAACCGCAGCTGTGGCATGTCCTCCAACAGCGCGCGGTCAACCCGATCAGTCAACAGGCACACCAGGCCCTCACAACCCGTCAGGTGCTGTCGCAGGCCACTGGGAGACAACAGACCCGGCTGCTCCCAAACCGAGAGTTCACAGCGCTGGGCCAGAACCTGGAGTCGCTCGCCCGGAAGGCTATGAGTAACGAAAACCTTGCTCACTCTGACCCGCCGACGGTCAGGCCTGCCATTTTTCCCAGCCCCTGCCGGATGTCATCCAATTGCTGCGACGTGTAGGTCGCGGTGTCCTGTAGCGCACCCCATACAGGCTGCGGCCAGGCGGCATCGCTCTCACTGCGTCCGATAACGTGCAGATGCATCTGTGGCACCACGTTGCCCAGGCCGGCAAAATTCACCTTGTCGTAGCCCAGCACTTCCTTGATGAAAGTGGACACTGCCGCGCAATCCGTGATCACCGCATTGCGATGCTCCTGGGGAAGATCCAGCACGTCATTGAAGGCCGTGTCAGGCACCAGGATAAACCAGGGCAGGATCGCGTTGCGGTGTAACAACACGGCGCAGGCCGGCAAGCGCCCCAGGTCATGGCAGTCTGCCAACAACTGCGGGTGTATTTGAACTTCCTGCATAGCATTGCTCCGTGACATCACTGCGGGCACTGTAGCGACATGGGGCTGCTTTTGGCAAATCCTAAAGCCTTTAGCCGGGTGCTACTACTTTCTGATAGTCAGCGGGGCGAGACGGGGCAACGCGCTAGATCGTCATGCCACCATCGACCACGATACATTCCCCGTTGGTATAACTGCTGGCGTCCGACACCAGGTAAAGCACGGTGCCGGCCATTTCCGCGGGCTCCGCATGGCGCCCCATGGGAATGTGTTTGATCGCCTCCTGGTAGATAGCGTCATTGGTGAACAGTGCACCGGCAAATTTGGTCTTGGTCAGTCCGGGCAACAGCGCGTTGCAACGAATTCCCAGAGGGCCACACTCCTTGGCAAATACCTTGGTCATATTGACGACGGCTGCCTTGGTGATGGAATAGATCCCCTGCATGGGACCAGGCTGCAGCGCGTTGATAGATGCGGTATTGACGATGGCGCCACCACCGTGATCGCGCATTAACTTGCCCGCCTCGATGGACATGAAAAAGTATCCCCGAATATTTACCTCAACCGTCTTGTTGTACGCGCCCAGGTCGGTGTCCAGCACGTGCCCGAAGTAGGGGTTGGTGGCCGCGTTATTGACACAAATATCCAGCTTGCCATAAGCCTCGTGGAGGTGCGCAAACAGAGCGGCGATCTGGTCCAGATCACCGACGTTGCAGGCGAAAGGCTCGGCACTGCCACCGGATTCGCGAATAGCCTCCGCCACGGCAGTACAGTCATCAATCTTGCGACTGGATACGATCACATGTGCACCCTGGCGGGCGAGCAGCCTGGCGATCTCCTCGCCAATTCCGCGGCTGGCGCCGCTGACCAGGGCTATCTTGCCCGTCAAATCAAATAGTTGTGTGGACATCCCATTTTCCTCCCGTTTTATTTAGATACAACGCCACTTCAGGTGCTTACTGCCGCTTTCATTGACCGCCATGCGCATCGCCGGCCGCGGCGGCCGACCGTTGCAGCGCATACTCGCGAAACGCCCAGCCCAGATACAGTGCCACCACGGCGGCACAACCCAGCCAGGCACCGCGGTAGCCAAACACAGCCAGGTTGGCACCCGCCATCAGCGGCCCCAGCACCCTGCCCCAGGACGAGGCTGCGCTGGTAGTGCCCATCATGCGCCCACGATATTCAGCGGCCGAGCGATGGCTGACGATAGTGTTTAACAGTGGCATGCACAAGGTGGCACCTGTCATGGCAAAAAACAATGAACCCAACATCACCGGCATTGAGCTGGCGAAGGCCGCACTGAGTAAGCCCAGCAGAAAAGCACTGACGGCCACTCGCAGGAATTGCCACTCCCCCAACACCCGCACCAGGGGACCCATCAGTCCACCCTGGAACAGCACCATCAGTGCGCCCTGTATGCCAAAGACGATACCCACCTCCCGGGCACTCCAGCCGAGCTCATCCCCCATCCACAGCGGAAACAGGTAGGTGATGGAGCTGATGCTGAGACTGTGCAGTACGAATTGCAGAACCAGCAGGCGATTGCCTGTGCGCCGCAGCAGCACATAGACGGATTCGCGATCATCCACTTTCTGCTCCCGGCGATGGGCCGCGCGTCGTTCCGGGGGCAAGGATTCGGGCAGGAACACAGCCGCCGCCAGGATTGCCAGCAGGGACATACCGCCGGCAAAGATACAGGGCAGGGTAAAGCTCGCGGTGTCACCGGAGAGCAGCCCGCCCAACATCGGTCCCAACACCATTCCCAGGCCGAAGGCCGCACCGATCATACCCATGCCACGAGCCCGGTTTTCCGGGGTGGTGATGTCCGCCATCATCGCCGAGGCAACGCCGAAGTTGCCGGCCATCATCCCGGCAAAGCCACGGGCGAAATACACCATCCACAAACTACTGGCCAGGCCCAACATGACATAGGACAGGGCGGCCCCGGCCAGGCATATCATGATGACCGGCTTGCGTCCGATGCGATCTGACAGACGCCCCCAGAACGGGCCACTGAAGCCGGCGCAAATAGCGTAGGTTACGATTATGTAGGCAATGTCCATCTTGTCCGCCCCGAGTTTGGGGGACAGGAAAGGCAAAATGGGTATCACAATGCCGAAGCCGATAAGGTCCAGCAACACCACCCCGAACAGTATGGGCACTAGCGCAGCTCGCCGCTGGTCAAAGCCTCAGTCGCCCTGCCAGCGTTTGACCTGTGGCAGCTCCAACTCAAACAGGTCGAGCACCCTGCCCACACTCTGGGTCACCATTTCGTCCAGGGATTGCGGCCGGGCATAGAATGCCGGTACCGGGGGAGCAATGACCGCACCCATTTCCGACAATTGTGTCATGGTGCGCAGATGACCGGTGTGCAGTGGTGTCTCGCGCAGCATCAGCACCAGCCTGCGACGCTCCTTGAGCACCACGTCAGCCGCGCGGGTGAGCAGGGTAGAAGTAACCCCGGTGGCGATTTCAGCCATGCTGCGCACCGAGCAGGGCGCCAGCAACATGCCCGAGGTGACAAATGAACCGCTGGCTATAGTCGCGCCCACATTCTTTACCGGATACACCACGCTGGCCAGGGACTTCACTTCATCCACCGACATATCCATTTCGTAGTGCAGGGTGAGTTCGGCCGATTTGCTCATGACCAGGTGTGTCTCCACCTGGCAGTCACGCAACATCTGCAATGCGCGCACACCATAGATAATGCCGGATGCTCCGCTGATACCGACAATAATCCGCTTGCTCATGCCAGACACTCCCTAAAGGCTTTATCCAGCGCGACTGTATCAGTATCGACCCTGAAATTCACTTGGGGGACTTACCCCGCGGGCCCTGGCGGCCACCAGTGGTTTTGTGCTTGCGCGGTTTCGATGCCGGCCTTGCTCCACCATCGATACGGGAAATCTGCAGCCGCTGGCCACTGACCCAGACTGATTTCAAATGCTTGAAAATCTCCTTGGGCATGCCCTCGGGCAGCTCGACAGTACTATGATCCTGGTGAATTTCGATGCGGCCAATATGCTCACTATCGATTTCCGCCTCATTGGCTATGGCGCCTACGATATTGCCCGGCTGCACCTCGTGATCACGCCCCACCTCGATACGAAAGCGCTCCATGCCGATATCCGGCTGGCTTTTTTCCACTGCGGTCTTACCCCGTGGCTTGCCTTGTTCGCGCTGCTTGGCCGGGCGTTCATTTTTGCCCTGCGCGCGATCTGGTCGCGCGGCAGGGCGGGGCTTTTTTTCGCCTCCACGGTCCGCCGTCGCTTTTGCCTGCAGCGGTTTCTTACCCTGCGCCAATGCGCCCAGGGCCGCGGCGATTTCAATCACCGGCACACCGTACTCATGCTGGTAGTCCTCCACCATCTTGCGAAATAGATCCAGCTCGCCAGTATCCAGTGTCGCTGTAATGCGCTGCTTGAATTTCCCGATACGCTTGTCGGTCACCTGCTCCGCCGTGGGCAATTCCATTTTCTGGATCGTCTCTCCCGTGGCTTTTTCAATCGCCCGCAACAAGCGGCGTTCGCGGTTGGCGGCAAACAGGATGGCGTCGCCGGTACGGCCCGCTCGCCCGGTGCGCCCGATGCGGTGCACATAGGCCTCCACATCATAGGGAATGTCATAATTGATCACATGGCTGATCCGCTCCACATCCAGACCACGTGCCGCGACATCCGTCGCCACCAGGATATCCAGCTTGCCCGATTTAAGACTCTCTACGGTCTTCTCCCGTTGCGCTTGCGGCACATCGCCGTTGAGAGCCGCCGTGGCATAACCCCTGGCGGCGAGTTTTTCTGCCAGTTCAGCAGTCGCGATTCGCGTGCGCACGAAAACAATAACCCCGTCAAAGTCCTCCACCTCCAGGATGCGCGTCAGCGCATCCAGCTTGTGCACCCCCGCCATCATCCAGACGCGCTGGCGGATAGACTCATTGATCACCGTCCTGACCTCGATGGACACCTCGCGTGGATCGCTTAGGTGCTGCCTGGCGATACGGCGAATAGCGTCGGGCATGGTCGCGGAAAATAATGCAATCTGCCGATTATCCGGCGTCTGCTCCAGGATCCACTGCACATCATCTATGAAGCCCATGCGCAACATTTCATCCGCCTCGTCCAGCACCAGCGTGCGCAACTCCGACAGGTCCAGCGAACCGCGCCGCATATGATCCATGACACGACCGGGAGTCCCTACCACCACATGCACACCGCGCTGCAACTGGCGCAGTTGGCCGCGATAATCAGAGCCCCCGTAAATGGGTACTACATGAAAGCCCGGCAAGTGCTTGGCGTATTTCTGGAAAGCCTCGGACACCTGGATGGCCAACTCACGTGTCGGGGCCAATACCAGGACCTGGGGCTTGCTGTTTTTCTTGCCCTTGCTCAGATCAAGACGTGCCAATATTGGCAGGGCGAAGGCGGCGGTCTTGCCGGTACCCGTCTGGGCCTGGCCGAGGACATCAACGCCCTCCAGCATATGGGGGATGATTTGTGCCTGGATGGCAGAAGGGGTTTCATAACCGACTTCCGCGAGACTTTTTTGCAGGGGGGCGGGCAGTTCCAGTTCCGCGAAACTGGTTACCGCTAAAGGAGTGGACATGTGTGTACCTTGACGTCTGGATGGTAGCCCAGGATGCGGGCGGCCAAGGATTATACAGGGATTACAGGCTGCTGTCCGGCGCAGCGGAAAAGCCTGGCCGGGCTCCAGAGTACACCTTGATTGCGGCTGCTACCGCGGCGCGAGCCGCATTTAACCGAACCAATGCAGCAACAGGTTGATAACCAGGGCATTTGCCAGATCGATGAAGAAAGCACCCACCAGGGGCACTACCACGAAAGCGCGGGGGGCCGGCCCCATGGACTTGGTGACCGCCGTCATATTCGCTATCGCGGTGGGCGTCGCCCCCAGCGCCAGACCAGAGTAACCTGCACACATGACCGCCGCCTCATAGTTGGCGCCCAGCACACGAAATACAACGAATATCGAGTATGCAGCGATCATAATAACCTGCACCAGCAGCAGTATCAGCATCGGCCCCGCCAACTCAGCAAGCATCCACAACTGCAGGCTCATGAGGGACATGGAGAGGAACAGGCCAAGACTGAGATCAGATACCAGCGCCAGTGAGCGGGAACCGGTGGGCCACTGGTACTTGGGCAGGAGGCGCGGCACGGTGTTAGTCAGAATAATGCCGGCAAACAGGCAGGCAACGAAGTCCGGGAGCATCAACCCACCCATTTCCAACAGGTCATTCATTTCCACACCGATACCGATCGCGATGGCCACTACCAGCAACACCCTCAGGATGCCATCCACATCGATAATCTCATGCTCTTTGTAGCGGAAACCGATGGTGAGGTCGCCCTCCTCCGCGGGAGATAGCTTGTGTCTCCACATCAGAAAACGCGCTATCGGCCCCCCTGCCAAGCCACCGAATATCAGCCCGAAAGTGGCACAGGCAAGCCCCACTTCCATCGCAAACGGCATGTTGTACGCCTGGGCAAAAGTGGGAGCCCAGGCAATGGCAGTCCCGTGTCCGCCGCTAAGGCTCACCGAGCCGGCCAGCAGGCCCAGCGCCGGTGGTCGCCCCACAAGTGACGCCAGCGCCATACCCGCCAGATTCTGTAACAACAGGTATCCCACCGCCATGACCAACAGCAACATCAGCATGCGACCGCCTTTGCGCAGCACGTCCAGCCGGGATGACAGGCCTATGGTGGTAAAAAACACGACGAGCAACATATCCCGGTTGCCCATGTCAAAATTGATCTCGACCTCGGTCACCCAGTACAGCAGACCCACCAGCAGCGAGGCCAGCAGGCCGCCGGTTACCGGCTCGGGAATATTGTAGTCGCGAAAAAAACGCACCCGGTCATTGAGAAGACGCCCCAGAAAAAGGACCAGGATGGCGATGATCAGCGTGGTGCGGGGCTCCAGTTGCAAAGGACTAACCAGGCCCGGCGTGGCGCACGGGCTCGGCAACGCGCTGCACCAACACCTCCAGCGGGTTGCCGGCGAATGGGTCTATGTACTCGGTGGTGGTAAACATCAACCGATCGCCCACAGAGATGGTCGCGCGCAGCCCATAGCGCATACGCGGGTCAATACGCCGCGTGTCGTAGGCGATGCTGAAGGGATAGGGTGGTCCACCCGCCGCCTTGAATTGCACCGACGCCATTACCGTGGCCATGGCATCGGCCCGTGAGATATCCTGCAGTTGCACTTCCACTTCAGCATCCGGTGGCAACATCATACGCTCCCGGTAAACCACTGTGCCCTCTACCACCGCCATAGCCGGTTCCCCTGTTTCGCTGACAGCGACTGTCCCCGTCCGGCTGTCACAGCCCGACAATGCCAACAAGGAAAAAAATAACAGGCAAGCCCTGCTAACACGTGTAGGCATATTGGTTCTCCCTGTTCCGTTCGGCGCCACGGTACTGTAACCCAGTTAATGCTCTTTTTCAGGCGGAGAGCTGCTCCAGCATCTCCTTCATCCTGGCGTGCAACAGATTGACCGCCTTCAGCGGGCGCACCATCACCTTGAACTCGATAATTTTACCCGCCGCGTCAAAGCTCATGATATCCACACCATTCACGACGATGCCGTCCATGTCACACACAAACTCCAACACCGCGTGGTGTTCATCCGCGACCTCTTTGACGTAGTGAAAGCTGTCATTGAACACCATAAAAGCGCCCGTCAGGTAGAAGCGGGTCAGGTCCCTGCCCCGCTGCGGGGAGTGAACCACAGGGGATAGAAATACACAGTCTTCCGCCAGCACCTCATCCAGCCTGTCGAGGTTGCGCTCACGCAAAATCTCGTGCCACAGTTCCAGTGTTTTCATAGCTCAATTTTCCCTGAGGTTGCAGGCGGCCAGTACCGCTACTAAAGTTCGGCGTCTCGCTGGAACTCGGATTCTATCTTCTGTTGTAATTCGTAACGCGCGATGCCGCTGCGCACGCGGGAGTCATGCATACGCTGAGCGTAGCGCTGCCTGCGGTAGTATGCCACCAGCCGCGGAAATTTCTCGACCTCCGTCTCACCTGCGATCAACTCCTCGACGAAGGCGATATCGATGCCCACGCGATAGGCGATACGGCTGGGACGAATCTTATGGGCGTGAAACTCTGCCACGATGTGGATCTGCTGCTCGCGGGTATGGGTGCACTCCCGGGAGTAGCCGTAGGGAGGTGAAGGTGTGCGGGCGTCGCCGTTGCTGCTGCGCTGAGTCATATACAATTATTAGCAGGTCACTCGCTCGTTGCCAAGTTCAACGTGTTCTGGCCAGATGTGACCGGGGCTCCGCGAGCCGCCGGCATAGTGTTTTTGAGATTTGGTTTGAGCCAACGGGGCCCGGCGACAACAAATTTTCGCCATTTGACAGGATCAGCACATACCGAGGGAGCGGGCGGGAGAGTGTTTCTCACCAAGCGAATATCGTGGAGCGACTGAGAAACACTTTCCCGCACGAGACCGCTGGAAGCAACCAAGCCAGAAACAAACCGAGAGTAATCCCCCCGGAGCCGTTTAAGCCTCGAGTGGATGAATTAACCATCTGGTGCAATACTTGTGTCTTCATTAACTGCTAGAGAACAGGAAGGTATACATGAAACATGTGCTGATAATAACCGGCATTCTGCTACTGGCAGCCTGCAGCGCGGAGCCCGGCAGCGAAAAGTGGTGTGCGGCGAAAAAGGAGCAGCCCAAGACAGAGTGGAGTGGCTCTGATATGGCCACTTATACCAAGAACTGCCTGATAGACGGCACCGAAGTGGGTTCCGAGGACTGGTGTGAGGACCTGGCGGGCAAGCCCAAAGGCGACTGGACCGCCACTGAAACCAAGACCTACGCCAAGCACTGCGTTATATAGCGGGCTCTACCAACAGGGTCGGGATGCCCAGGCAGTGGCTTTTCACAGTGGCCACCCGGGTACCCGGCTTGCGCCCGGGCCGAATTTCCGACAGGGATACGCCAGCTTTTTCCAGATGTGCCGCGCATTGTTCGATATCGGAGCACTGGTAGGCTATGCCCCAGAACGCATTTTCATGATCGGGTTGCTCATCGGCAGCGATCACTTCCAGCGTCAACTTCCCAGCGCGAAAGAACAGCATACGCCCGCCCCATTGAGGCGCCGTCTTGTCCAGGGCGAGACGAATGCCCAGCTGCCCACCGAACAGATCTATACAACCCTGAGGGTCGCCCGTGCGCAGCACCAGGTGGTCCACCAGCAGACCGTCAGTGACAGAGGCCTCTGCCCGAACACCGGCGGTCGCACTGCCGTCACACAGGGCCAGGTCCAGGCCCAAGGGATTGGCCAACCCAGTGGCATCGGCACTTCCCTGCGAACTGACGAACACCAGCCCCCGTATACTCGCTTTCTCACCATCGCCGCCCTGTAACTGGACCACGGTATTCCCCAGTGCAAACCAGGCAAGCGGCGGGCCCTCCAGCCGTTTCGGCGGCCAATAGGCGGCAATACCCAGCAATTTACTGTAATCCCCGGCGGCTGTCTTCACGTCGGGGACCTCGATTATTATGCGATCGAAGGCATTTACCATGTCACAGTCATTCCCTTCCCGGAAACTTACATCATAAAAGGTTTTGGCATCCGTGCCGATCGGACTTACACTTACGCCGCTAACGTATTTTCCCATCGTGCCCAGCATCCGCGCGTACCCCTAAATACCAAGGCAGTGAACCCAAGCAATTCCCTAGGAGAGATATTCAATGTCTACAATTACTAAACGCCTGTTAATCGGCGGCCTGTTGGCCCTGGTTGCGGCACTTCCACTCAATACCATGGCTGGTGAAACACTTTCACGCGTAGTCGACTTCAAGGTACTCAAAGTCGGCATGTCCGGTGGCCAGCCACCCATGAACACCGTGAATCGCGACGGTGAACTGATGGGTATGGATGTCGACCTGGCCAAGGCCCTGGCAGCGGCCATGCGCGTGCAGCTGGAAATCAAGAAAATGCCCTTTGGCGAGCTGATGACCGCGCTGGAAGAAGACAAGGTCGACATGGTGATTTCCGGTATGGCGATCACCCCGGAGCGTACCGAAATGGCCTCCTTTGTCGGACCCTACATGGTTTCAGGTAAGTCGATTCTTACCAAGAACGACACCATTGCAAAAATTACCGCCCAGGAAGAAGTTAACCGGGACAACCTGAAGCTGGCGGCCCTGAAAAACTCCACCAGCGCCTCTTTCGTCAGCACCGTCGCGCCCCAGGCAAGCCTGGTAGAGATTGCCGACTACGATGAAGGCATCGCCATGGTCAGGGACGGCAAGGTGGATGGCTTGGTGGCAGATATGCCCATTTGCCAACTGACTGTAATGCGCTACCCGGATGCCGGTTTTGTCACCCTGGAGCGTCCCCTGACCGTCGAGCCTATTGGTATCGCCATCAAAAAAGGTGATGCGCAGTTCCTCAATCTGGTGCAAAACTACGTGGATGCCTACGGTAAGATGGGCGTAATGCAAAAAATGCAGGAAAGGTGGTTCAAAGACAGCTCCTGGATAGCCGCACTGCCCTGATTATGACGGGCAGTTCAGTGCAGGAGCAAAAGGGCCGGGGATCAAACCCCCCGCCCTTTTTTTATTGCTATGATATTTTCAATGCCCAAGCCCCCTACTCATACTGACCCTATCGTCATTGCCCATCGCGGGGCCAGTGGCTACCTGCCGGAGCACACCCTGGCGGCAAAGGCGGCCGCCCACGCCATGGGCGCTGATTTTTTAGAACAGGATGTCGTGCTGAGCAGGGACGGCATTCCCGTCGTACTGCACGATATCCACCTGGACAGCACCACTGATGTGGCGCAGCGATTTCCCGGGCGGGCCCGGCAGGATGGCCGCTATTACGCCCTGGACTTCGAGCTACAGGAAATCCGCCAACTGCGGGTTCATGAACGCGTGGAGCACGATGCCAGCGGCAGGCAGGTAGTGGCATTTCCGCAACGCTTCCCGGTAGAACCGGCAATGTTTCACGTACCCACCCTGGCGGAGGAAATCGACCTGATCAGCGGCATGAACCGCAGCACCGGTCGCAGCACTGGCCTGTATGTGGAGTTCAAGGCCCCCAATTGGCATCGGCAACAAGGCTACGAACTGGTTAGCGCAGTAATGTCCGTGCTAGAGGAAAAAGGCTACCACAACCGCCCGCAGCAGGTATTCCTGCAGTGCTTTGACGATCTCTCCCTGCGGCGTCTGCGCCATGAACTGAAAACACCCCTGCCCCTGATCCAGTTGATCGCGGAGAATGACTGGGGGGAAGACAGCAAGGTGGACTATGACTTCCTGCAAACGGCCGAAGGCCTGGCCGATATCGCCAGCTATGCCCATGGCATAGGACCCTGGATTATGCAGATCTACCGCGGTCGCGACCCATCCGGTAACGCGGTGCTCAGTGACCTGACCAGTCTCGCCAGGCAACAGGGCTTACTGGTACACCCCTATACCTTTCGCAGCGACCAGTTGCCGGAGGGCATCCATGATTTCCAGGAGCTGCTGGATATCTTTATCGTGCAGGCCAAAGTGGATGGTTTCTTCACCGATTTCCCCGACCAGGCGCGCGCTTACCTGCAGCGCAGGCGCGACCAGCGGTGAATTACCAGCAGGTCAGGGCTTACCTGCTGGGTAAGCCAGAGGCCTGGGAGGACTTTCCGTTTCGCCTGCAAGTCGCGGTGATGAAGATCGGTGAGAAGATGTTTGCCACACTCTCCGGTGACGAGAAAAACGCCAGTATGAACCTCAAATGCGACCCGCATGAAGCCCTGATACTGCGTGACATTTTTCCCGCAATCCGGCCCGGGTACCACATGAACAAGCGCCACTGGAATACCGTCGACCTGGATGGCAGCGTACCTGCGGGCGAATTGCAGCGCATGATCGACAATTCCTACCGCCTGGTAATTAAAGGTATGCCGCGACAGCAACGGCAGGCACTGGAACTGCGCAACGGGCGCGAGGCCCTGTATGGCGAGACCCCACCGGACGGTTAGGGGTACAATGTATCCCCCACGACAACAGTGCGACAGGAAGCGGCGTGACTCCACGGGTGAATAGAAGAACCAAGATCGTAGCCACCGTTGGCCCAGCCAGCGAATCAGACGATATGATCGCCAAGCTGATTACTGCCGGGGTTAATGTCTTCCGCCTTAATTTCAGCCATGGCACGGCTGCACACCACGCCACTGTCGCCCGGAGAATACGCAAACAGGCGAATATAGCGGGGCAGTATGTGGGCATTCTGGCGGACCTGCAGGGCCCAAAAATTCGTATCAGCACATTTCGCAATGACTCCGTGGAGCTGGCCAACGGTGACCGCTTTCGCCTGGACCTGGACCTGGATGAGGGCGAAGGTGATATTCGCGGGGTAGGGCTGGACTATCCCGAGCTATGTAACTCCGTATCTCGCGGCGATATCCTGTTGTTGGATGACGGGCGTATACGCTTGCGGGTGGACGATGTGGAAACCACTGCGGTCGACTGTACAGTGCAGGTCGGTGGCAAACTGGGATCACGTAAGGGTATCAACCGGCTGGGAGGTGGCCTGGCGGCCCCGGCGCTGACGACCAAGGACCTCACTGACATTGACAGCCTGGCAGAGGTCAGCCCGGACTTCGTGGCGGTTTCCTTTGTATCCAGTGCGGGTGATATTCACCAGACCCGCGAGCTGTTACAGCAACACCAGTTGCAGCCCGCCATCATAGCCAAGATTGAGCGCGCCGAGGTGGTGGCCGACGACGATACCCTGAACGGTATTCTCACTGCGTCTGCCGGCGTGATGGTGGCGCGGGGCGACCTTGGCGTGGAAGTGGGTGACGCGCAACTGATCGGCATCCAGAAGGAGCTCATTGCCAGGTCGCGGCGCATGGACAGGGTGGTCATAACCGCAACCCAGATGATGGAGTCCATGATCAGTAACTCCATGCCTACCCGCGCTGAAGTTTTTGATGTAGCCAACGCGGTGCTAGATGGTACCGACGCGGTCATGCTCTCCGCCGAAACCGCAGTTGGTAAATACCCCGTGGAAGTAGTGACGGCCATGGCGGATGCGGCTCTGGGAGCCGAGCGCCAGGCGGTTGCGCGCACCTCCCGTTACCGCCTGGATACCCACTTCGAAAGTGCCCAGGAAGCCATCGCAATGTCTGCCATATACGCCGCAAATCACTACAGCAATGTGCGCGGCATCGCCTGCCTCACTGAATCCGGGACTACCCCACTGCTGATGTCCCGCCTCAGCTCCGGGCTGCCTATTTTCGCGCTCAGCAAAAGCAGCAGCACACTGCAGAAGCTGTGCCTGTGCCGCGGCGTGGTGCCGCTGTTCTTTGACGCCACGGCCTTCGACCAGGACAGCGTGGAGTCTCGCGCCATTGAGTTTCTCCTGGATGGCGGCTACCTGCAGAAGAATGATTCCATTCTGTTGACCAAGGGCGAGGTAATGGGTCAGGCGGGTTCCACCAATATCATGAAAATCCTGCCGGTCAGGTAAGACGTGCCTGAGTCCAGCAGCCGCCTGGTTGCAGATGTAGGAGGCACCAATACCCGCATGGCGCTGTACGACCCGGCCACCGATGAGTACCGCCAGCTGGCGACCTACAGCAACTGCGATCACCCGGTCATCGAGGATATCATCAGCCGGTGGCTGGCGGCCCTGCAGGAGTCGCCTCCTGCACTGTGCTGCATCGCCGCCGCCGCACCTCCCAGCGGTGAAAGAGTCACCATGATCAACATCAACTGGTCATTCTCCTGTGCTGAGCTGGCGCGTCGATTCGGTTTTACCCAGGTGTATTGGCTCAACGATTTCCAGGCCAACGCCTATTCACTGCCGCACCTGAAAGACAATGAGCGGGTGTTGCTGCACGCGGGAAGCGTAAGCTCACCGCCAGCCAGGCTCGCGACGGTGGGCCCGGGAACCGGCCTGGGCGGAGCCTGCCTGGAACAAATTAATAAAGTGCCCTATGCCAGGGCTTGTGAGCCCGGACATATGGGCCTGTCACCGGCGACCGATCTGGAGCTGGAAATATTTCGCGTGCTGCTGCCGCGCAATGGGGAAATCCACGCTGAACGCCTGGTATCGGGGCCCGGCTTGCTGCTGCTTTACCGGACACTGGCCGAAATCCGTGGGGAGGCAGCCAGCGCCACGTCCTCGGCGGCTGTCTCACGCGCAGCAACCTCGGGAGAAGATGAGCTGTGTGCCCTGGCGCTGGAAACATTCTGCGGCTTACTGGGATCAGCCTGCGGTGATTTCGCGCTGGCTAACGGAGCTTACGACGGGCTATATCTCGCGGGCGGCATTGTGCCGCGCATGCTGGACTTCCTGCGCGCCAGCAGCTTTATCCGACGCTTTCATGAGAAGGGGGCCATGGGGCCCCACCTGCAAGCGGTACCCCTGTATGCGATTACCGCAGCCCAGCCAGGACTGATCGGCGCCGCACATGCGCCACTGAATTAGTTAGCGTTCCCTGCTGATTTCACACCAACGCTACACTGAATATCAAGCGGGCACAAAACCCAGAGCCGTCCTCGCGAGGTGTGGCGAAAAAGCTGGCTCCATGCTGCTGTGCAATGCGGCTGACAATAGACAGGCCCAGCCCGGCACCCAGGCCAGTGCTGCCGGGGACCCGGTAAAAGCGATCGCAAATTTGCGCAAACTCATCCCCGGAAAGCGGCGCACAATCGTTGCATATTTCCAACTCTACCGCGTCGCCGGGTGACAGGCGTATGTGCACCGTCGAGCCGTCACTGGCATAACGAAACGCGTTACTCAGCAAATTACGCAGCAGTATCGCCAGGGCTTCGGCACTGCCGTTTACTTCAGTTTCCTCACCCTCATGCAACACTACCTGCAGGTGCCGCGGGTCACACAGGTGGGCCATATCGGCCAGCACTTCCACCAACAGGGCCCGCAGTGGTACCGGCGTGGCGGATAATGGCACGTCCGGGTCGAGACGCGCCAGAATCAACAGCTGCTCCACCGAGTGGCTGGCCCGGTCAACCCGCTGCGCTATACGCTGCAACATCGCGGCACCGCGCTCATCGCGCAATTGTCGCTGGCACAACTGCACCTCGGTCTTGATTGCGGCCAGCGGTGTCATCAACTCATGCGCCGCGTTGGCGGTAAAGCGCTGTTCGCCTTCCAGGGCAAACGCCAGGCGCTGCAGTAGTTTATTGATAGAGACGACCAACCCGGCTACTTCGCTCGGCACCTCTTCAGTTGCAACCGGTTCCAGCAGGCCAGGCTTGCGACGCGAGATCTGGTCGGCCAGGTTATGCAATGGCAACAGGCCGCGTGATACGCCCAGATAGAGGGCGGCGATAGTCAGGGGGAGCACAATAAGCAGGGGCAACAACCCCCTCCCTAGAGTGGCCAACAGGGACCAGCGGGCCGCTTCAAACTCGATGCCCACGCGTATCCACAAATCACTCACCTGGTCATACTGGGTCAATACACGCCAGCGGCCGCTGCCATCGACAGCCTCGATATAACTGAAGCCCTCTACAGTGGGAGGCTCAAACTTTGGCGAGCCAGCCATCACCGCGATCAAATTGCTGTTGAGCCAGATATTCACCGCCAGTCTCAGGCTGGCCCCGTCGGGCGCGTCCACTACCATTGGCTGCATGCGCAACTGCTCCAGACCGTTTTCTCCCCAGCTCTCATAAAGGGGCAGTCCCTCATCTATCTGGCGGGCGAACACGCGGGAGATATAGGTCACCAGGTGCGCATACTGCTGCAACTGCATATCCACCTGTTGCCGCAGGGCCTGCCCTGCAGAAAAAAAAGTGATCAGGGCCGACGCCAGCCAGGCGAACAGGGTAAGCACCAGCAAGGTCCAGATCAGCCGTCTCTTTAGAGACCCCATCATGACGGAATGCGGTAGCCCACGCCGCGCATGGTTTCGATAAGCGAGCTGCCAAAGCGCTTGCGCAAGCGGGAGATATAAACCTCCACGGTATTGGAGCCCACCTCCTCACCCCAACTGTAGATGCCCTCTTCCAGTCGTTGGCGTGACACAAACCGCCCGGCGTTACGCAACAGGATTTCCAGGATAGCAAACTCCCTGGCCGTCAGGTCCAGGCTGGCCCCGGCAAACTCCACCACGCGGTCTCCCGGATCCAGGGAAATACCGGCAACCTCCAGGCGGCTGATCTTGCTGTCCCCCTTGCGCCGCAACAGTGAGCGAACCCGGGCAAACATTTCATCGATTTCGAAAGGTTTGGTCAGGTAATCATCGGCTCCGGAATCAAGACCATCTACCTTGTCCGCCAGGGTATTGCGAGCGGTAAGCAGCAATACGGGCAGCACATGCTTGTCCGCACGTAACTGCCGCAGTACCTGCATGCCGGGCACGCCGGGTAAACCCAGGTCGAGGATCAGCAGGTCGTAGGGCGTAGCCCCCAGCGCTGCACGCACCGGTTCACCGCTGCGCACCCAGTCCACCGCATATTGTTCCAGGCGCAACGCCGCTTCCAGCGACTCACCCAGTTGTTCGTCATCTTCGACCAGCAGTACCCGCACCTTCGCGTTACCTGACACAATTATTGTGCTGCCAAGGGTATACCCTGTCCCCCAAAGAAGAAACTGCTGCGCAGTGGGATAAACAAGTCTATTCACGCTTCAGCGGGAATGCTCGGGAAAGCATAGAAACATTCTGTTTCTGGATATTTTCGGGGTTTGGTTTTAGCCAACGGGTCCGGGCGAAAACAAATTTTCCAGTCACTGCACGATATTCGCTTGGTGAAAAACTTGTTTTCTCCCGGCCCCCTGGATCGTGGAGCGACTGAGAAACACTTTCCCGGCCGCGCCCGCTAGATGCGGTCAAGGCGGGGATACGGGGCCTAGTCGCAGCCGCCGCTCTGGCTATTGATCCACTCCTCGATCAGGGCTACGCCCTCATCGTGAATCAGCGTGCGACCAATCTCCGGCATACGCACATCCGGCTCGTTGGAATCCATGCGGTAGCTCAGGATCGATGTGTCGGAGTCGCCCGGTACGATGTCGTACTGGAATCCGCCGGAACCGCTGCCCGCTGCAACCGGGGTCTTACAGATACCATAGCTCTCATCCACCTCGCGCCAGTAATCAAGGAACAGGGCAGAGTTGCTGGCAAAACCTTCCGGCCTGTGGCAATGGGCGCAGTTGATATCAAGGTACCCCTTGGCGCGATCTTCCAGGCTGGCGGCGGTGTCTTCCCAGTCCGGCACGGTATCAATGGTATCCAGGACTTCGGGTACACCCACCAGGGCGCCCACCTGCTCCATATAGCGCAGCTGGTTTACCGTTTCACCATCATACTCATTGTCCATGTTGAGGAAGCGTGCCTTGGGGCCAATCAGGCTGATCACGTTCTCCAGGCTACTGGCACCACTGCCGGTTTCAGGGCGCAATTTGCCGTGGCAGGTCTTACAGCTGTTGGCATCGGGTATCACGTAGTTGGTGCTGCGCGAAATACCATTGGCGTCAATCCAGCTCAACTGACGGGTGCCACCCGCGAGAGTCAGGTCAGCTTCAGTGGTGTCCTCGCGCCAGGTATAGGGCAACGCAACCCAACCGTCGGCGCGGTGCAGCAACAGGCGGGTTTCAATAATCACCTCACCGGCACCCGGATTGAGAAAATCATTGGCCATGGTGAAGGTCTTGGCGACTATAGTACCCACCGGGAAGTCCATAACCTCGAGGTTGGAGTAACCGCCCTGCTTGCCCTCGGGCACAAAGATAAAGCGATACTTGGATGCATAATCCGTGAACAGGGGGGTGATCAGGTCGTAATGAATACCGTCATGGGCGTTGTCCCTGGGCTCAGTAGTATCGGCAAACAGGTTATAGCCGGAGAGCGTGGGGCAATTGACTTCCAGCGCAGCAAAGTTAGGCGTGGTGGAACCCTCTTCCGGGGTGCACAAGGCCGCGATTTCCTCTTCAGTAGGAGGGGTCTCTCCGTCTTCAATCTCCTGGGGATCATCCAGTTCTACCGGGGGCAGTGACGCATGGGCACAGTTGAAGAACTGCTGGTCCACACTGGCGCCTCCCTCAGACGTAAAGATGCGCCCGCGCGAAACGGAAGTAATCTCCCTCACGCAAATACGGTCCTCATCCGCAAAGGGAGCACCCACCTCGGCTATGCCATCATAAACGACCTGCGGTATACCACCCAGGTCGTCGAACAGCGGGGCAATGGTGGCAGCTATGTCCTTGGGGTCATAGCCATTATTGCTGTAGCTGTTGTCGTGTATATTGATACGTCGGGGATCCGGGTCGTACAGCGGATCATCACTGGGCAGGCCACTGATAGCGTAGTTCACCACCACAATGGCGACTGACTGGTTGTCTTCGATCACATTACCAAACACTTCCACATCTTCAAACGCCATAATCAGCATACCGGTGCCCTGCGGCACAGTCGCAACGATATTCCCCTCCGGGGCGAAGTTGGGGACGTTATTGGAGCGAACCGTATTGTCATAAATACGTGAGCGGGTCCCGGGACGTGTCAGCCCCGGCAGATCGAATGCGAGGATACCGCCGGTATTTTCCGTTGCCAGGTTCTCGTACACTTCAGAGTTGGTGCTGTTCTCGATTTCGATACCGGCTACATTGAGCTTCGCCGTGTTGCGGCGCACGATTATCTTGTCTGACTGGCCCACGTAGACGCCCGCATCGCTGGCGCCGATAGCAATACTGTCTTCAATCAACACATTTTTGCTCTGTACCGGGTATATGCCATAAGCGCCATTTTCCACACAGGCACCGCAGGTCCACTCAACGCGCATACCGCGAATAGTCACGCCATTGCTGCCCTTGAACTTGATTCCGTCTCCGGGGGGATCTACCAGGGCGAAATTCTCCAGCGCCACGTTATTGCTGGTGACCAGGAAGCTGTCCCCGCCCTCACTCTGGGCGAAGTTCAGGACGGTCGTCGCCTCCCCCTGGCCGCGCACGATGACGTTATTAACATCGAGAATCAGGCCAGCGGTCATGGGAAACTCGCCCTCGGGAAGGACAATGATATTTCCCGGCTGCGCCTCTATGAGCGCGGTCTTGAGTTCAGTTTCAAAATTTTCACCGGGTTCAATATTGATAATATTGGGGTCTTCCGGCTCCGTGGGTGGCTGAAAGCCATTGCTGTTATTGTTGCTGCCGTCCGAGCAAGCCACCACCAGGCAAAGACCCAGCACCAGGGCAACGGGACGCAACAGGTTATCCAGTACAACCGATATATTCTTCATAGTGATCACTTTAAAAAGTTGAATTTGCAAATAAATAATTCCCAGTTTTCATTTTCAGTCACCAACCTTAAATGATCCTGAACATATAAGTTGGCGATAACTAACGAAATGCAGTCTGCAGCTTCGCTGCAGTCGTCATCCAGGCGAGGTCGTGTAATACAGTTGGGAACGGTATCAGCGCACCAATCGCGTCCCAGCCGGTGCATAGTAGGCATCACAAGGAGATGGGGGGATTGCCGCGGGCGACAGATACATTACATTTGGCGCCATCCGGGGTCGCGACAGCGGTATAGAGCCGGGCTGCGGCATTCCGGCCGGGCACAAATAGCGTATTATTCCCAAAATAGTTGCGAAGCTTTTCGGCAAATATGTGGTTAAGGTGCTACACTAAACTTCGCTGAGAGGTTTCAGCGGTATTTATGCTCGCGCTCGAAGGTACATTCAAGTTCATCGTACGTTAACCATAAATAATTTCTAACAGAATGGCGCCGATAGATGGCGTCATCAGCTATACAGGTAACACATATGTCTACTACAACCGGCACTGTAAAATGGTTTAACGAAACCAAGGGATTCGGCTTTATCGAACGTGAAGACGGGCCCGACGTTTTTGTCCATTTCAGCTCCATCAAAGGTGACGGCTTCAAAACCCTCTCCGACGGCCAGAAGGTCGAGTTCACTGTCACGGATGGCCAGAAAGGCCCCCAGGCGTCGAACGTCGTTAAGCTTTAATTCATAGCATATCGACCAGTTTCCAAAGGGCGGCCATTCAGGCCGCCCTTTAATTTTTCTGTAATTCCGGTATCCTTTCCCTGTTTGCCAGGCCGGAGATAACACATGCCTTTCGCCAGTCTTCTCAATAAACAGATTCACCGGCAGACAGGGGGGGGCTCAGCGGGTAAGCTGGGCACCTTCCTCGGCGTATTCACACCGACGATCCTGACGATCCTCGGTGTCATCATGTATCTGCGCTTCGGTTGGGTGGTCGGACAGGTCGGTCTGGTCAAGGCCCTGCTGATCGTCCTGCTCGCCAACCTGATCACCCTGCTGACATCGCTCAGCCTCTCGGCAATTGCCACCAACAGCCATGTCGGTGTCGGCGGCGCCTACTACATGATTTCACGCAGTCTCGGACTCGAAATCGGTGGTGCAATCGGTTTCCCGCTGTATTTCTCCCAGGCCTTGTCGGTGACCCTTTATGCCTTCGGTCTGGCAGAATCACTCAAGTTCGTCTGGCCTGCCGTGCCCGTGTCATTTGCCGCGTGCGTGATTATTGTCGCTGTCGCGTTACTGTCGCTGCGTGGCGCAAGCTTTGCGTTGCGCGCCCAACTGCCGGTCATGGCATTGATTGCCCTGTCTTTGCTGGCGCTTGCATCCGGTGCGCTGACCGGCCCGGCAGTGCAAAGCTCGAGCGACATTGCAGGGACTTTTCCCCCGGTCGGTTTCTGGGTCGTCTTCGCCGTTTTTTTTCCTGCCGTGACCGGCATTATGGCCGGTCTGAGTATGTCAGGGGACCTGGCCGACCCGCGCCATTCGATTCCGCGCGGCAGCGTTGCCGCAACCCTTGTGGGTCTTGCCGTGTACCTGGTGGTTCCGGTCCTGCTCTCTGTGAGCGCCGATCCTGCCAGTCTCAACAGTGACCCGCTGATCTGGACCCGGATTGCCCTGCTCGGTCCATGGCTGATCCTGCCGGGACTCTGGGGTGCAATCTTCTCGTCTGCGGTAGGCTCCATGCTCGGAGCACCACGGACATTGCAGGCCCTGGCCAAGGACAGACTTGTGCCGCATCGGCTGGCCGGTCCGAAAGAGTCCGGAGCAGAGCCGAAGCTGGGCATGATCATCACGCTTGTGCTGAGTCTGGCCGCGGTATTTCTCGGCGATCTGAATACCGTTGCCACGGTTGCGACGATGTTTTTTCTCAGCGTCTACGGCACGGTCAATCTGGTCTCCGCCCTGGAGTATCTCTCCGGCAATCCCTCCTGGCGACCGACCCTGAATATCCACTGGGCCCTGAGTCTGCTTGGCGGTGTCGGCTGTTTCGGCGTGATGCTGCTGATCCATTGGCCTGCGACGCTGTTTGCCGTCACCGTTGAATTGGCAATCTGGCTATTTCTCAAGAGGCGCGTGCGCAAGGATGCCTGGGGTGATGTCTGGCGCGACCTTTACGAGGCGCTGATCTGCTGGACGCTGGTCAAGTTGAACAGGCGGCCGATGACGGCGCGCAACTGGCGCCCTCATGTGCTGGTCTTTGTCAGCAAGGTTGAGAAACGCCTCGATCTGGCGCGCTTCGGCGTCTGGTTCGCCGAGAATCGTGGCGTGGTATCGATTTGCGAACTCTACCAGGGCGACATCCTTGAACTGGATGTCGATGTCTTCGCGCGTGAGCAGGAAATCAACGCCGTCCTTAAATCACACGGCATTGTCGCCTTCGGCGAAGTCAATATCGTCCAGGATCTTGAACGCGGAGTCCTGGCTGTTGCACAGTCGAACGGCATCGCCGGGATGGCCAGCAATACGGTTCTGGTCGGCTGGCCGGACGACCCGTCGCGCCTGGTGCGATTCCTGCGCGTTATCCAGCCGCTCAAACATCTCAACCAGAGCCTGATTATCGGCAAGACCAATCCTCTGGCGACGTTTCGCGAAGACCAGGTTCAGGATATTCATATCTGGTGGGGCGGCCTCAAGCGTAACGGCGACCTGATGCTGCTGCTGGCGTACCTGTTGACCCGTAATCCGGAATGGCGGCACGCCAGAATAAAGATCATGAGTATCGCCTCAAATGAACTGATGAAAGGTCAGACCGAGCGTTTCCTGGCCCAGCTGATCCCCGAGATCCGGATCGATGCGACTGTCGAAATGATTCTCAAGGATGAGGGCGACAGCGTCGTCGACATCATGCATCGTGAAAGTGCCGCAGCCGATGTGGTTCTGCTTGGCCTGGCGACCCCTAAGCAGGGCGATGAGGAAGCCTATGCGGAGCGCCTTGGTGAGTTGGCAGCGGGCTTCCAGAACTGTTTCTTCGTCCACAACGGCAGCCTGTTCCTGGGTGACCTGGTGACGCCTGAGCAGGTTGAATAGCTCGAGGCTGACTGAGTGCCCGAAGCTGCAACTTCGGCAACCGGAAAAGATTTGCAGACCGGGCGGCGGCCGCGTTGTTTATGCGACCGTGGCTGATTGTCCGCCGGTGACAGGATTATCCCACCTCATTGTATGCCCTGTCGCGGAACTCAACCTGAAGGTCTTCTGCGACCCTGCGACACGCCTCGATATCTATGCCCGGTAAAGCCACCGCCGTGGCCGTGACCGATGGGATGTGTCGTCTTGCTTCGATCAGGAATTGCTTGATGGCCGGATAACCTTGCTCGCCATATTCTGACTGGCAGATTTTTTGATAGGTCATCGCATCCGGCGCGTTGAGTGAAACACTGATTGCGTCGACCAGCCCGGCAAGTTCCGGCAGGATGTTGCGGTCATGCACCAGGTTCGCCTGACCATCGGTGTTGATCCGGACTTTGATGCCTTTCTGCTTCAGGGTGCCGGCAATCTGCTTGACCAGGTCCAGCCGCAGCAGGGGCTCGCCGTAACCGCAGAACACGACTTCATCGTAACCAGACGGATCACCGATCGCTTGCATGACTTCTGCAACAGTCGGTTCACGTTCCAGGCAAAGCTGGTGTCCTTTGACTGTGAAGTCCCTGAATTTTGCACAGAAGGTGCAGCTGTTGGTGCAACGGTTGGTGATGTTCAGATAAAGACTGTTGCGGATCACGTAGGCAATCCTGGTGCTCTGGTCGACCTCGCCGATACCGAACAGGCGCCAGGCATTGAGGCTGGTGATGCGGGCCACATCTTCGAGAGTCAAGCCCTTGATTTCAGCGAGCTTCTCGGCCGTCGAGCGGACGTAGGCCGGTTCACAGCGCTTGCCGCGCCAGTTTTGCGGCGCCAGGTAAGGGCAGTCGGTTTCCACCAGCATGATATCGACTGACAGCGCTTGCGCGATACTGCGCAAGGTCTCGTTCTTCGGATAGGTCAAGGGACCGGCAAAGGAGATGTACAAACCCATCTCTGCGCACTGGCGGGCCATCTCCAGATCGCCGGACAAACAGTGCAGGACGCCACCTGCCTCGCAGGCTTTCTCTTCCCGCATGATCCGCACGACATCGTCGTGAGCGTCGCGATCATGGATAATCAGCGGCTTGCCGGTGTCTTTGGCTAGCTGGATATGGCGTCGAAACGCTGCTTTCTGCTGATCGCGCGGCGAGCGGTCACGGTAGAAGTCGAGGCCCGTTTCGCCGACGGCGACGATCTTGTCCACCGATTCGATCATGCGTGCCAGTTCTGCCATGACCTGGTCATTGACTATGCTGGCA
>JARFQU010000012.1 GCA_029287595.1 Halioglobus sp.
CCGCCGGTCATGATGAAGGTACCCGCGGGAATCTCTTCTCCCCGCTCGCCGAACATGTTGGCCAGCATGGCGACACTGGCAGCGGGATTACCCAGCACTGCGGCGCCGCAAGCCATATCGACGATCTCGCCGTTCTTCTCCATAACAACGCCAACGGTGCTGAGATCCATATGGTCCGCCGGCAGGCATCGGCCACCGGTCACGAAACGCGAGGACGAACTGTTGTCGGCCACCACACTCTTGATATCGAATTTGAAGTCGCGGTAGCGTGAGTCAATGACCTCAACCGCGGGCAGCACGAAATCGGTCGCGGCGAATACATCCGCCACGTGGATACCCGGTCCTTTAAGAGGCGCCTTGGTAACAAAGGCAATTTCGGCTTCTACCTTGGGGTGAATCAATTCCGAGGTCTTGATCACAGCGCCGTCAGGGCAGCTGAAGTAATCCGCCAGGAAGCCGTAACAGGGCTCTTCCACCCCCATCTGCGCCATCTTGGCCCAGGAGGTCAGGCCCATCTTCAGGCCGACAATCTTGTTGCCCCGCTCTTCCTTGCGCCGGCGAATTTCCCACTGGATGTCGTAGGCATCCTCAAAATCCATATCGGGGTAGTCGTCGGTAATCTTGGTCACGTCCTGCCTGTTCAACTCCGCGTTTTCCAGGTGTTCCGCCAATTGCGCAATGACTTCCGGGCTCAATGTACTCATCTTTATTCCTTGTTCAGATCTTGATGCAAACGTTCTGCAATTCGGTGTAAAACTCCAGGGAGTGCTCTCCCCCTTCGCGACCCATACCCGATTCCTTGGCACCACCAAAGGCGGTGCGCAGATCGCGCAGAAACCAGCTGTTAACCCAGGCGATACCACAATCAATCTGCGTGGAAACACGCAGTGCGCGGGAGGTGTTCTCCGTCCAGATCGCGGCCGCCAGGCCATAGGCAGTGTCATTGGCCAGTGCAATGGCCTCTTCTTCCGTATCAAAGGGACGAATATGGCAGCAGGGGCCAAAAATCTCCTCGTTGATCACCCGTGCGTCATCCGCCAGTCCGGTCCAGATGGTAGGCTGCACCCAGGCACCACCAGCGAGCTCTTCAGGCATCTCGGGCACACCGCCGCCCAGCACCACCGTAGCGCCTTCGGCCTTTGCCAACTCGTAGTAGGACAGCACTTTCTGCTGGTGCTCATGGGAGACCAGGGGTCCCATGTCCGTGGCCTTGTCTTCGGGAATACCCAGAACAAACTTCCCCGCTTCCTCCGCGAGTCGGGCAACGAACTCGTCGAAAATTGGCCGCTCAACATAGACACGCTCGGTACCCAGGCAAACCTGGCCGCAGTTGGCGAAGGCGGAACGCAGGGTGCCTTCTATCGCCTTGTCCATGTCACAGTCAGCAAAAACCAGCGCCGGATTTTTGCCGCCACATTCCATGGAGACATCGCGCAGGCCCTTGGCCGCCGCCCGGGTAATGATCTCCCCGGTGCGGGTTTCACCAGTAAAGGTAATGGCATCAACACCGCTGTGTTCGGTGAGGAACGCGCCTGCCGAATCCGGCCCGAAACCATTAACCACATTGAAAACGCCTGGCGGTACGCCCGCCTCGTTCATCACCTCCCCCAGCAGGGAGGTAGTCGTTGGTGTCTCCTCTGAAGGCTTGACCACCACGGTATTGCCACAGGCCAGTGCGGGGCCGACCTTCCAGGTCATCAGCAGCAGGGGCAGGTTCCAGGGGCTGATCACCGCGATGACTCCCTTGGGCTTGCGCACGGCGATATTGAAAGCGCCCTTGCCATCCGGCGTCGCCATCTGGAAAGCCTCGGTAGAAAAATTCTTTACGGCGTCGGCGAACACCCGAAAATTGGCTGCACCGCGGGGAATGTCGATATGGTTTGCAATGTTATAGGGCTTGCCCGTATCCGCGCACTCGGCGGCCAGAAATTGGTCAAAGCGCCTATCGATACCGTCGGCGACCTTGTGCAGAATTTCGCCGCGTTCCGCATCCGTCATCTTGCCCCAGGGGCCCTTCAGCGCTTGCCGGGCGGCCTGTACCGCAGCGTCGACATCTTCCTGGCTCGCCTCGTGGATGGAACCATTCAACGCACCGGTACACGGGTTGATATTGTCGAAGGTCTTACCGCTGGAAGAAACCCGATACTCACCGTTAATAAAGTTCTTTACTTCGTCCATTACAGCGTCTTCTGTTGTTTGTTGTGCCAGGGACACGATCAGCTCACCACGCTAAGGAAGGCTTCGTTGAGCTGGCGATCATGATAAAAAATGGCCTTGCCGAGTTTGTCCGCGTCCCAGGTCACCACCGGGTGGTCCGGGTAGGTGTAATCACCACCGGCAAAGACTTCCGTGCGATTACCTGAAGGATCAAAGAAATAAATGGTCTGCCCGTGGGTCAGGCCGTGTCGGGTAGGGCCGATATCCAGTGAAATGTCGTGCATGGAGATGAGGTCCGCTGCACGCAACACATCGTTCCAGGTTTCAAGGTAATAGGAGGTATGGTGCAGCTTGCCTTTCTCAGGATGGCGGATAAAAGCAACATCGTGTGCTTTCATGGACACGGTAAGAAAGGCCGCCAGACGGAAATCGTCATTGTCGCGATCAACCACCTGCTCCGACAGTTGAAAACCCAGCACATTGGTCAGCAGGTCTACGGTGCCGTCGAGATCGTCGCCGTACAGCAGGGCGTGATCAAAGCGCGTGGCACGCATACCCTTGAGATCTTCCGGCCAGGCTTCTGGGTTGTTCTCGTCGAGACCCCACTTGCCGGTTTGTTCTTTTTCGGCAAACAGCTCCAGGTGGTGGCCGGTGGGCAACTGAAAGCGAATCCGCTCCCCGCAACCCTCCAGTTCACCCGCAGGGATAGTCTCCACTTCACAGCCATATGCAATCAGGTCCTGCTTGCGTGCGGCCAGGGTATCTGCATCCGTTACCTTGAAGCCCATGAAATCCATGCCCGCCTCGTCCGCCGGGCGCAATACGACAGACCAGGCATCGTTTTCAGTCCAACCTTTGAGATAGACGCGGCCCTGCTGATCCCTTTGCACCTCGATCAGACCGATACGATCGCGGTAGTGCACCACCGCTTCCTCGATATCCAACACCCGAAGTTGCACATGACCTGGCCGCATAACGCCTTTTCTCATAATTATGTTCCCCGTTAATCGCGTTCTGATGTCTGGATCGATAGTTGAGTTTTCAAATTATCGATATTTTGTGGAAGTAACGATAGTTTATATTTTCCCCTTAAACAAGTTTTTATCGATATTTATTAGTTTTATATAAATTACTTCTAATATCGAATTAATATAAGAATTTCTTAGATTGTCGGCTGTTGAGGAGCTATCCTCTGAAATGAGCCAATTACATATATATTTCGTATATTTACCGACCCAACATTCGGAAACCGGCAAATGGAAGCAAAAACACTCACCGACCAGGCCTACCAGCGTCTGCGCGAAGACGTAGTCCACGGTAAACTCCCGCCCGGTGAAAAACTGGGCATCGAGTTCCTCAAGCGCACCTATGATGTGGGGGCCACACCCCTGAGGGAAGCACTGTACCGCCTCAGCGCCGACGGCTTCGTACAGGTGCAGGGCCAGCGGGGTTTTCGCGTGGCCGCCATGTCACAGGAGGAACTAACGGACATTACCAACCTGCGGGTCGTGCTGGAGGGCATGGCGCTGACCCAAAGTGTAGAAAACAGCGATGATGCCTGGGAGTCGCGAGTGGTTGCGGCCTTTCATCACCTGACCAAGGCGGAGAGCCAGCCTGATCCCGACATACAGGAATGGGAAGTCCGCAACCGGGAATTCCACCTGGCACTGGTGTCCTGCTGCCACTCCCCCTGGCTGATGCGCTTCTATGAAATCCTGTACGACCAGCACAAGCGCTACCGCAACATCGCTCGCATCGACCGCTCTTCGCGCCGTAATGTCCATGATGAACACATCGCGATCTGTAACGCGGCCCTGGAAAAAGATATCGCTGGCCTGTGCAAAGCCAACGAACAGCACATTCGACGAACAGCCGAGATTACCGGACAGATACTGGCGGAAAACCTGGCGGGATGATGCGCAATCCGCCGCTTACTTCCCCGGGTACCACGC
>JARFQU010000075.1 GCA_029287595.1 Halioglobus sp.
TCGGTGGCCGACCCGGAAACCCTGTGGAGTTACGAGGTCGGTCTTAAGTCGCAGTTCTGGAACAATCGCCTGCAGATCAACGGCGCCATCTTCTACAACGACTACGAAGACCAGCAGTTCCTGGTGAACCGACCCTCGGCCTCGGGTGCCAGCGCCCTGGCGCTGGTGGTGGATAACGCCGCCGATTCCACCATGTGGGGCGGCGAGATTGAATTCACGGTGCTACCGGCACAGGGGTGGACCATTTCAGGCGGACTGGCCTACATCGACCCGGAATACGACGAGTTTGACTCGGTCAACCCGGCCACCGGGGAGCTCGAGGACCTCAGCGACAGGGAATTCGCCAACGTGCCCGACTGGACCGCCAACCTGATGGCCCAGTACCAGCATGAATTCAGCAACGCTTCCAAGCTGCGCCTGCGTGCCGATCTCTCCTACAAGGGCGAAATCTTCTACACCAACGATGAGGCGAGCAACAGCTTTGACCGACTTAATGCCGACAGCTACACCATTTACAATGCCGGCATCAGCTATATCACCTCTGACGATAAATGGGAGTTTGGTGTGTTCGGTCGCAACCTCGGGGATGAGCGCGAGATTCGCGGCGGTTTCGGTGTCGACTTCTTCGGTACAACCACCGTCAGCTTTACCGAACCCCGTCGCTATTTCGCCAGTGTGCGTTATCGCCACTAGGCCATCATCACCGTCGGGTAAGTTTTAAAGGAGCAATACCAGCATGGAAAATGGGGTGGGGCCCGGTGTCTTCGGAGCACTGAGCATGGGCTACCTGGTTGCCGGCGCCCGCAACCTGGCAGACTGGAAGCGCTTTGGTTGCGAGGCTATCGGCCTCCATCTGGCCTGCGAGTCGGAAAGCCAGCTGGCTTTCCGTATGGATGAGCACGCCCGGCGCATCATTATCGAGCGCCGCGATGCCGATGACGCGATCGCGCTGGGCTGGCAGGTGAACGACCGGGCCGCACTGGATATCATTCTCGAGCGGCTGGCCGCCAACAACGTCAGCGTTGAGTTCCTGCAGGGCGACCAGGCGGCCCAGCGTGGTGTGCTCACCCTGCATCGATTCGTCGGCCCCAAGGGCCTGCTGATCGAGCTGTTCGTGGAACCGCTCACAGACAGCAAGCCCCTGCAGATACTCAGCAGTGGCTTCAACATAGGCAGGGCAGGGCTCGGGCACATCTCGGTGATGTCGAAGGAGCGGGATCGCACCATCGCATTCTGGCGCGAGTTGTTCGATGCCCGTATCAGCGATCGCATCGAGATTTCCAGCGGCAAGCGTGTCGCGCTGGATGTGACCTTCCTGCGGGTGAACGAGCGCCATCACTCCGTCGCGATTGCCGCCACCCGGGGGCCGCGCATCGACATGTTTCCCACCCGAGTGCAGCACTTTAATATCGAGGTGGCCACCCTCGATGACCTCACCGCCACCTTTGAGCGCTGCCGGGCACTGGGTTACAAGATGTCACGCAATATCGGTCGGCACCCGAATGACAAGGAACTGTCCTTCTACCTGCCCACGCCCTCGGGTTTCGAGATGGAGATCGGCTGGGATGCGTTGGTGGTGGATGAAGCCTGGTGGGAGAGTGACAGGGTCTACGACCGGATGAGCAACTGGGGGCACGACATCCCCGGTGCACTGTCGACCGAGCTCGGCCTTCGGCATGTGCTGACCGGCATCAAGTCCCTGCGCAGGGAAGAGTTCTTACCCTGGTAGTGTGGCGCGGGCTAGCTCCCCCTCTGGCAGTCTGGGTTGTAAGCTGCTGTCTCTTAGTGAATCAGGCCAATTGGTAACTCATGCTTTGACGGCGCATAGATCCCTATAAGCTCGCGAAGCTAGCCTCCGCGCCGCACAACCAATACCTCATAACTCCCCTTGGGACCGATGAAATTGGAACACAGTCCGCTGACCAGGCTGACCACCATGGCACCGAATACCGCACTCCAGAAGCCGACGACTTCGAAGCCATCCACAAACCAGCCGGCCAGGTTGAGCATACCCGCATTGAGGATCAGCAAAAACAGACCGAGGGTCAGAATGGTGAAAGGGAGGGTGAGCAGCACCAGCACGGGCCGCACGAAAGCGTTGATCAGGCCCAGCGCTATTGCCGCCCAGATCAGTGCCCCTGTGGAGGTCGCACTGACTCCGGGCACAAGGTAAGCCGCCAGCCAGATACCCAGCGCGGTGATCAGTGTTCTTAGTATGACGCCTAACATACGCTCAACTTACCATTGACAACTTTTTCCCGCCAGCTCGCAGTTGTGGTATTTGTCCGCGCCGGTGATCACGAAATTGGCGATCATCGAGGCAGGTACCAGACTTGCTCAGTCTCCAGGCGTCAAATCGATTGCAGCCAGGCAGCTACCGCCTGGCCGATTTCTGTGGGTGAATCTTCCTGGATAAAGTGGGTGCCAGTGACGCTCACCTCACTCTGGTTGGGCCAGCTGCGGCAGTAGTCCCGGGCGCGGCCGGTCAGGATCGATCCCGGCTCCGCATTGACAAACAGCTTGGGCAGTTCTGTCGTCGTCTCCAGCCACTTGCCATACGCCGTCACCAGCTCAACCATGTGCTCGGGCTCTCCCTGGATGGGTATCTGGCGCGGCCAGTTCAGCGTTACCTGCCGGTCTTCCCGCTGCGTAAAAGGTGCCCGGTAGTGATTCATCTCTGTCTCGCTGAGGTCACGGATCACCGAGCCGGGCAGCACCGCCTCGATAAACATATTGCGTTCGAGGATGAGCTCTTCACCCTTGGGAGAACGGAACCCCTGAAAAATACCGCGCGCTCCCTCGGGCCAGTCATCCCAGTTCACCGGCATGACAATACCTTCCATGTAGGCAATACCGCGCACAGCTTCCGGATGATTTTTTGCCCAGTGGAACCCCAGCGCGCTGCCCCAGTCGTGGATAACCAGGGTCACGTTGCGGTCAGCTCCGATAGCGCTGAGCAGGCCGTCCAGGTAGTCATAGGCCACCTCGAAACTGTAACGCTCCGCCCCCTCGCTGGCGGGGAGTTTGTCCGAGTCGCCCTGGCCGATGAGGTCCGGAGCGATACAGCGCCCGCAGGATTCCAACTCCGGTATCACGTTGCGCCACAGGTAAGAAGACGTGGGGTTGCCATGGAGCAAGACGATGGGATCACCTTCACCCGCCTCGATATAGGCGATCTGCTTGCCGTTAACCTGCTGGTACTGCTTGGTGTAATTGAGCGCTTCCTGGGTCATCTCGATATTCTCCTGGGCCGGGGGATTGAATGGATTGCGAAAACATGGCCATGCTGGCATCCAGTATAGCCTGCAGCTCACTCTCCGTGGCCGTGGTCTTTACGGCAAGCCAAAAATCGTAAACTAATGACCATTAGTTTGATGCAAATCACTACCAGGCAAGCTTGGGGAGTCCAAACTGGGGGCGTTTTCTTGTTCATCTATGGTGGGTGATGTATGAATTCTCCCAGGCAGCTAAGCGCAATGGATGTCCTGTTCATTGCCGGTGAAAATGACAGGACTTATCACCATACCGCCGGGCTGGTGACGCTCGATACCAGCGCAACGCCCCAATTCGATTTCGAATATTTTCGACGGCACACCAGTGAGCGAATGGACCTTATTCCCCATTTTCGCTGGAAGCTGCAGGAAGTTCCCCTGGGCCTGGACCTGCCCTACTGGGTAGAGGATGAGAACTTCAGCTATGACAACCACTTCAAGCGTATCGCTGTACCTCAACCAGGAGATCGCGAGGCCCTTGCCGAGGTGGCGTCCTATATTTTCAGCAGGCACCTGGACCGCAGCAGGCCGCTATGGGAGATGTGGTATATCGAGGGACTGGCGGGCGGACGGGTGGCCATCCTGCAGAAACTGCACCACTGCATGATGGATGGCCAGGGCATGCAGAAAGTGGGTGAATTGCTCAGTGATTTCTCTCCCAGGGGCAAGAAGCCAAAGATCGAATCCGATATCGCCAGGGACAGGCCCGGAGCAGTGCCGGATCAGCGGCAATTGACCGCCAACATGCTGCGCCGCTGGTTGCAGTTTCCACTGGCGGCCTCCAGGGGTGCAATCGACATTCTGGGCACCCAATTGCGGGACCGCCTGAGCGCAGCGAATAAGGCGTCGGTGGGTAAACCGGACCTGTGCATTGCCAGTTTCAATGGCGATATCAGCGGCGATCGCGGCTTTGTTTTCGGTACGGTGCCTCTTGCCGCTATCAAGCGCATCAAAGACGCCTTCGGGGCAACCGTCAATGATGTGGTGCTGGCGCTGGTGGCGGGTACTCTGCGCGACTATCTGCTGCGACGGGACGAACTGCCTGACACGGCCCTGCGCTGTTCTATTGCGGTATCGCTGCGCACCGAAGAAGACTCGGAGTTGAGTAATCGGGTGACCAACACAGCGGTTACCCTGGCGACGGACATAGAGGACCCTATTGAGAGGTTGCGGGCCATCAGCGCGGGTACAGCCCCCGCCAAGCAGCGGGTTCGCTCGGGCGGCAAGGGAATCGTGGAGATCCTCCAGATTCTGCCACCGGTATTGCTCAGCGCCCTGGTCAATTCCGTCAATGCTGACCAGGGGCCCCGGATGTTGGGTGCCAACCTGATAATTTCCAATGTGCGGGGCAGCTCCAGGCCTATGTATATCGCCGGAGCACGCCTGGAGTGCATGTATCCCATCTCCATACTCACGCCGGGCATGGGCCTGAACATTACCTGTGTCAGTTACTGCGACGGCGTGGATTTTGGCTTCAGCCTGGCTCCAGAGCTGTTCGACCAGCCCTGGGATTTGGTGGATGGACTGTCTGAAACGCTCGATGAATATGTGGACCTGATTCCTGCAACGGGCAGCAAGGCCGGAAAACCGCGTGCCGCTGCCGTGAACAAAGCAACAGGTAGAAAGCCTGCGAAAAAGGTGGAAAAAGTGCCAGTTAAAAGGAAAGCCGGTAAAGCCGCTGCAGGCCGTGCGCGCTCTGTTGCCGGTAAAAAACAGGCCAGCTGACACTGAGGGAGAAGTATGACGGCATCAGCTGTGGCATCAGGGACCAGCGCGGCGCAACTCCGGGGCAGGCGGTTTGCGCCGACCGGCGTGTTTGTTGAATTACCGTCGGTGGGAAACTACTTTTATCGCCAGCACCTGAATCCCGGGAAGCCGACGCTGTTGCTGGCTCACGGTATGGTAGCCTCCAGCGGGCTCAACTGGTACCGGCTGTTCCCGGCCCTGGAGCCCCACTTCAACATCGTGGCGCCGGATGTGCGGGGTCACGGCCGTAGTTGGCCGGGTAGCGATCGCTTCTCCTTTGAGCGGGCGGCGGATGACCTGGCTGAATTGCTGGGCGAGCTCCAGACCGGGCCGGTCATTGCCGTGGGCTATTCCATGGGGGGAGCCGTGGTGCAACACCTGTGGCACCGTCACCGGGACAAGGTGGCGGGCCTGGTGCTTGCCGCCAGCAACTACAAGGCCAGGGTGGCGCGCCATGAGCAATTGGTGGTGTTGCCGTTATTTGCGGCGATAGTAGGGTTGGGACAGGTCGCGGAACTTTTTGGTCATCTTCCCCGGGGCCTGCTCAAACGCTTCCTGCCTAAACTGTCAGATTCCCTGCACGAGGACGAGGTCCGCTGGGCGCTGGACGAGATGCGGCGCACGCGCTTCAAGTCCATTGCCGAGACCGGCCGCGAAATGGCCCTGCACGACGCCAGCGGCTGGCTGCATGAAATCGACGTGCCCACCACGGTGGTGGTCACCGAAAAGGACCGGGCTATTCCTCCCGCGCACCAGCGGGAGATGGCTGAGCTGGTGCACGGTGCGCAAATAATTTCTCACGACGACGGCCACCTCGCCTGTATGGATCCGGCGTTCGGCGAGGTGCTGGCGGGGGCCTGTATGACAGTACTGGAGCGCTGTCCGGAAGCGGCGCGGTGGGAGGGCTGATCATGCAACGGATATCGGGACAGGATGCGAGCTTTCTCTATACCGAGACTCCCACGGTGTTGATGCACACCCTGAAGATCCAGATATTTGACTCGAATTATGGTGATTCTGACTACCCTTTGCTGCACAGTTGGCTGGAATCGGCCCTGCACACCGTGCCCATGCTGCGGCAACGGGTGATGTTTGTACCAGGCAACCTGCACCACCCGGTGATGGTGGACGACCCTGATTTCGACCTTGAGTCACATATCTATCGCGCGGCGCTTCCGGCGCCCGGGGGCAAGGCCGAGTTCGACCAGATGATTTCCCAGATCCTTTGCCATCGCCTGGATCGCCAGCGCCCCATGTGGGAATTGTGGGCACTGACGGGACTGGAGGGGGGCAGGGTGGCTATTGTCCATAAGATACACCACTGCCTTGCCGACGGTGTTGCCACGGTGCGTTACCTGGACCGGGTATTCCAGCGTTACGCGGGGTGCGAGCAGCGCGAGATGACCGCACCAACCTGGCAGCCCCACCCTCTGCCCAGTGCCCGTAAATTGGTGTGGCAGGCTCTGGTGGATCATGCCCGTTACGATATACGCCGCCTGCCGGCCTTTCTTGCAACCCTGTTGCGCGGCACCCGCAACCTGCTGCGCTTCAATCGGGAAGTTGGCTCTCCGACGATGGAAATTATGGCCCACCCGCTGCCGAGAACCCGCTTCAATCACACGCTGTCGGCCAGGCGCAGTTTTACCACCCGGCAGTTTTCCCTGGCCGATGTAAAAGCGTTGGGTAAACGCCTGAACGGGTCAATAAATGATGTGGTAGTGGCGATGGGGGCGGGGGCGGTGCGCAATTACCTGCTGTTACATGACGACCTGCCGGAACAGCCCCTGTGCGTCGCCGTGCCGGTATCTGCCGATGAAACGGGTGCGGTCCGGGAGTTTGGTAATCGCACAACCTACCTGCCGACCTGCCTGTGGACCAATATCAACGATCCGCTGGAGCGCTTTCGGAAAATAAAAAAGTCTACGGCTGTTGGAAAACAGGAGCTGGAGGCCATGGGCAAGGCCTTCGTGCCCGACCTGATGAATTTCCTGCCGCCAGCCTTTTCCATCTGGAAAACCCGCCGAAAGCAGCGCATGCGCATAGCCGACAGGGCAGATTTCAACCCCAGAACCAACCTGATCATCTCCAATGTTCCGGGGCCGCAAGACCAGCAGTCCGGGCAATACGGTACCCTGCTCGATCTGTATTCGATGGGGCCACTGGTAGAGGGCGTGGGCCTGAATATTACCGCCTGGAGTTACGCGGGGAATCTCAATTTTTCCATTATGGGTTGTAAAAAGGCGCTGCCGGATATTGATCGCCTGGCGGACGGCCTTATGCAGGCGCTGGAAGAACTACAGATGGCCGCGCAGGACGGCGCAGAACAGGTGTTGCAAACGCTAGCTCCGGAGGGCGATGTAGAGTGAGATCAATCAGTTACCTGCAGCGATTTGGCGATGTGGAATTGGCGGTGCGCCGCCTCGGTAGCGGCATGCCCTTTATCTGGGGGCATAGCCTGATGGGCAGCATGCGTGCCGAGAGTGCCGCCGCCCTGTGGGATTGGCGGGAAATCGAGGCGCGAGCGGAAGTCGTCCGCTACGACGCCCGGGGACACGGCAACTCCGACGGCAGTTATGACCCCGAGGATTATCGCTGGCCACACATGGCATCGGATATGTTGGCCATCGCCCAAAGCGTGGCTGAAGAAGGCGGTTGGCAGCGCAGCGTGCTGGGAGGAATCTCCATGGGGGCGGCCACCGCCCTGGAGGCGGCCGTGCAGCAACCCGAGTCGGTGGCGGGGCTGGTTCTGATATTACCTCCCACGGCCTGGGACACCCGTCCGCGGCAGGCGACCATCTACCGCCGTCTGTCCTGGGTATCAGGGATTTTAGGCGCGGCGCCGTATCGCCTGCTGAATTTTTTGCCCATACCCGTGCGCGAAGATGGCCGTAGCCGTCTCGGCCTCCACACCGCCAGGGGGCTGGCGATGGCCAACCCCCTGCAGGTGCAGGCCGCACTGCGCGGTGCAGCTCTGTCAGATATGCCGGACTTGAAGACGCTGGAGAAGCTGAAAGTTCCAACCCTGATTCTCGCCTGGGAAGATGACATGTCCCATCCTGTCTCCACTGCCGAGATATTGGCTGAGACACTTCCGGATGTGCGGGAATTGGTGGTGTGTAAACCGGATGACCTGTCCGATTGGTTGCCCGCGATGCTGAATTTTCTTGCAGAGCTTGAGGTGGCGGAAAATGTGTAATGAGGTGACCGGGCAGAGACTTTGCGTATGCATTCATCACTAAAACTGCTGGGCTTTGTGATCAAATCGGAACTTCGCAAACGTTTTCCAAAGCGGATTTCCCGGCCCTCCTTCGAAACGATTACAAGCGTACTGTGCTCACCCGGGATGCCCTTCGAGATCGAGCAAGTCGAGGTTGATGGACGCTCGCTTCGCTGTTGGAAAAATGCGGCCCCCTCTATGGCAGCGCTGGTTGAAAGCAGCCTCGAATACGGCGATGCCGATTTCATCGTGTACGGGGACGAACGCCTCAGCTACAGGGAACACCATCGGCGGGTAGTGGCGTTGGCACACCAGCTGATCGATCGATTTGGGATTACGAAAGGTGACCGGGTTGCGATAGCAATGCGCAACTACCCGGAATGGTCGGTGGCATTCTGGGCGGCAGCCGCCGCCGGTGCGGTGGTAGTGCCGTTGAATGCCTGGTGGACCAGCGATGAGCTCGAATACGGACTGACTGATTCCGGCGCCAGTCTGATGTTCGTTGATGCAGAACGGCTGGAGCGACTGCAAAATATCGAGTCAGACCTGCCACTGCAACACGTGGTAGCGGTGCGCTGTGACACGGTGCCGGCGGATGTAACAGTTATCGACAGCTTGTGGCTGGATGCACCCGATAAGCAGGGCTTGCCTGCGGTGTCGATTTCACCCGACGACAGCGCCACCCTGTTCTACACCTCGGGCACAACCGGATTCCCCAAGGGAACTCTGGGAACACACCGGAATTTCTGTAGCGCCGCTCTCACCATGCCCTTTAGCGGAGTGCAGGGTATGTTGCGCAGCGGTGACACCCTGTTTGACCTGATGGCCATCAAGAAGAGACCGCGGGCCGTGCTGCTGACGGTCCCCCTGTTTCACGTAACCGGTTGTCACGGCATGATGTTGGGTACCCTGAGCAATGGCGGTAAGCTCGTAATGATGCACAAGTGGGATCCGGCTGTTGCCCTGGATGTGATTGAGCGGGAGAGCGTCAATGTTTTCAGTGGTGTGCCCGCCATGGTAAGGCAGTTACTGGACCTCAATGAAATCGAGCAGCGTGACCTGTCGGCAATAACCAACATCGGCTATGGTGGCGCGCCTGCGCCACCGGATCTGCTGCGCAGGATTAAAGCGGCAATGCCGGCAGTTGGCGCCTCCAACGGTTGGGGCATTACAGAGACCTCGGCTGGTATCGCCACCAATAGCAGGCAGGACTATGCCGACAAGCCGGACAGTGTTGGGCCCGCCTCTCCGGTGTGTGACGTTAAGGTTGTCAATGAATCCGGCGAACAGCTTGCCGCAGGGGAACTGGGCGAACTATGGGTACGTGGGCCCGGAGTAGTCAAGGGCTACTGGGGTAAGCCGGAAGCTACTGAGGCATCTTTTACAGATGGCTGGTTTCATACCGGTGACGTGGGAAAAATTGATGAGCAGGGGTTTATCTACCTGGTTGACAGGCTCAAAGACATGATCATTCGCGGCGGCGAGAACATCTACTGTGCCGAAGTCGAGTCGGTGCTGTCGGAACACCCTGCGGTGATACTGGCCTGTGTATTTGGCTTGCCCCACGAGGTGCTGGGTGAGCAGGTGGCCGCGGTAGTGCAGATCGGGCCGGATAAAACAGTGTCTCAGCAGGAGCTACAACAGTTCATTGCCAATCGACTCGCTGCCTTCAAAGTGCCAGCAAAAATCTGGACATGCACTGAGCCCCTGCCCACGGGAGCCACTGGCAAGGTCCAGAAGAAGGAGATCAGGGCCTGTTATGCCGAGCGGGATCCAGAGGCCTGAATTAGGGTTCGAATTAGGGGGCAGAGCCCTTTTGTATGGTTTCTCCCGATTTCCGGGGTTTTTCCAGGGATGATTCCTGTTCGGGCCGTCTCCACCATCTCTCGCCCCCCGCCATTCATTTGACCTATACTTCACGCGGGCGCGCAGACTGCACATGGACTACAGGAGACTTACATGACGCCGGTGACTCGAATTCGCGGCTTCATGCCTTTTACCGCCATTGTCCTGCTGCAGGCCGCGGTGGCGCTGGGCCATTCCACGGTTATTTACACCGCTATTTCCCGCGGCTACAGCGGCCAACACCACCTGGTGCTGACGGCAATTGCCAACGCGCTGGTGATTCTGCCCATGGTGCTGATGTTCTCCCCGGCAGGCTACTTCACCGATCGCTTGCCGAAATCCCTGGTCATGCGCCGGGCGAGCCTGGCAGGTCTGATTGCCAGCGTATTTATTGCGGGCAGCTACTACCTTGGTTGGTTCTGGGGCGCATTCGTCCTGACCCTGTTGCTGTCTGTACAGAATGTGTTTTTTTCGCCGGCAAAGTACAGCCATATTCGCGAACTGGTGGATAACGCAGGCCTGTCGCGCGCCAACAGTGTTATCCAGGTCGCCAGCATCATTGGTTTGCTGGCAGGTGCACTACTGCTGTCCACGGTTTGCAGCGCCTGGCTGAGTGGCACAACTGGCCTGAACAGTGGCCAGGTGCTGCGCGCCGTTGCGCCTGCAGGCTGGATTCTGGTCGTGCTGTACGGCGTGGCCTGGTTGCTCAGTTTTCGCCTGGTGGAACACGCCGAAGACCCTGGCGATTTGCGTTTCGATGCGCGCGAGTATCTGAAATTGCATTACCTGCGGCAGAACCTGCAGCTACTGCGACAGCAGCGTTCGATCCGCTCGGCGGTCGTGGGCCTGGCGACGTTCTGGACCATCGCTCAAATCATGCTCATCGCCATGCCCGCTCTGGTGCGGCAGTTGCCCATAAGCACCACCGGCATGAACGGGCCCGCCGTTTTAGTGTACAGCTGCCTGGGGTTGGCCCTGGGTGCGTTGCTGGCAGGGCGTATTTCCCGCAACCACCTTGAGATCGGCCTGATACCAGTCTCCGCCCTGGGGATCGCAGTGCTGCTGGCCCTGGCCCCGTCACTGGACAGCGTGCCAGGCCTGGCCGCGGCACTGGTAGCCACCAGCTTTCTTGGCGGCCTGTTCGTGGTGCCACTCAACACCTTGATCCAGTTCCAGGCACTGCCGGGACAACTGGGCACGATTTCCGCGGGGCGCAACTGGTTCCAGGCCATTGGTATGTTGCTCGGCCTGGGCCTGGGCGTGGCTGCCAATACGCAGGGCGTGGATCCCGCCAACTTCTTCTACGCCCTGGCACTGGTGGCGGCACTGGGGGCGGGCTACTGTGTGCGAGAGTTGCCACACTCACTTACGCGCACCATCGCCCGGGCCATTCTCAAGGGTCGCTTTCGACTGGAGGTGCTGGGCTTTGAGAACCTGCCCAGCTCGGGTGCGGTACTGTTGCTGGGCAATCACACCTCCTGGGTAGACTGGGCGCTGGTGCAGGTCGCGTGCCCTCGCCAGGTGCGCTTCGTGTTGCAGCGAGATGTCGCCAACAACTGGTTCATGAAATTATTCTTCCGCCTGACGGGTACCGCGGCGATCTCGACCCAGGGCGAAGGCTCCAGAGAAAGGGTCACCGAGCTATTACAGCAGGGGCGAGTTGTTTGCATGTTCCCGGAGCGCGGCATCAGCGGCAACGGCCAGCTTGGAGAGTTTCTGGACGACTTTGAAAGCGCGGTGAAGTCGGTGGACAAGGGCGTCATCATACCCTTCTACCTCAGGGGCTTGTGGGGCACCCGCTTTTCCAGGTCCGATGAGGGCCTGCGGGATTCCCGTGCACCCAGCTTGCGCCGGGACCTGATCGTAGCGTTCGGCAAAGCCCTGCCATTGGATACGCGAGCAGGGTATGTGAAACAGAAAGTATTCGATCTTTCCATCACTGCCTGGGAGTCCTATACCAAGACACTCGACCCACTTCCGCTGGCCTGGCTGAAGCGGGTCAAGAGCAAGCCCGGTGACATCTGCATGGTGGACGCCTCTGAAGTAAAACTCACGCGACGTCGTTTTGCGGCCGCTACACTGGCTTTTTCCGGGGCTATGAACCTGGATCCGGACGCGGAAAACGTCGGACTGTTGCTGCCCGCGAGCAATGCGGCCTCTATCGCCAACATGGCAGTGCTGCTCATGGGACGCGTGGCTGTTAACCTGAATTTCAGTGCGCCAGCGGCCGCGGTCAATGCCGGAATCGTCGAGGCCGGAATCAAGCAGGTGTTTACCTCGCGTCAATTTGAAACTCGGCTGGCTGCTCGCGGCGCTGATTTCTCCGCCATGCTGGCCGGCACTGAAATCATCTACATGGAGGACATCAAAGAGACCATTCCACAATGGCGTCTGATCCTGTCTCTGCTGCAAATACAGCTGTTGCCGGCGGAGCTGATTTACTCGCTGAAGGGCGTGCCCAGAAAGCTGGAGGACCCGGCCGCCATTCTTTTTTCCAGTGGCAGCGAGGGCAAACCCAAGGGCGTGGTGCTTTCACATCGCAATATTCAATCCAACTGCAAGCAGATTTCTGACGTGCTCAACACCCGGGTCGATGATGTGGTAATCGCCTCGCTGCCGCCATTTCACGCCTTTGGGCTCACGGTCACCCTGATTATGCCGTTGATAGAGGGCGTGCCGGTAGCCTGTCACCCGGACCCTACCGATGTGCTCGGCATTGCCCAGACGGTGGCCAAGTACCGCGCCACTATACTGTTTGGTACCGCGACGTTTCTCAGCCTGTACGCCCGCAACCGCAAGGTGGCGCCGGTCATGCTGGATTCGTTGCGTTTCGTGGTGGCCGGTGCGGAGAAACTGCCGGAGAAAGTGCGTCGGGATTTCCAGCTCAAGTTCAACAAATTTATTCTCGAGGGCTACGGCGCCACAGAGACTACTCCGGTCGCCAGTGTCAACGTGCCGGATGCTGTGGACACCAGCGACTGGAAAATCCAGGTGGGCGGTTTGAAGGGCAGCGTGGGCATGCCCTTGCCGGGCACCAGTTTTAAAGTCGTCGACCCCGACACCCGGCGAGAGCTGCCGCTGGGCGAAGATGGCATGATCCTGATATCCGGTAACCAGGTTATGCTGGGCTACCTTAATGATGAAGCGAAAACCAGCGAAGTGATATTCGAGCAGGATGGCATGCGCTGGTATGTGACGGGTGACAAGGGCCACATCTCTCCGGAGGGCTTTTTGATCATCGTCGATCGCTATTCACGTTTCGCCAAGATTGGCGGAGAAATGGTGAGCCTGGGCGCAGTAGAGGAAGCGGCGCGCAGTGTGCTCGAAGGTGACTCGGAGGCAGACCTTGCCGCAGCGGCTGTTGCAGATGCTAAAAAGGGAGAGAAAATCATCATGCTGGTCACCAGCGACAAGCTGCAGAGCGAGCTGCGCGAAAAGATGATTGCCGCAGGCGTCGCTCCGCTGATGATACCAAGCCAGCTAATCTGCGTGCAGGAAATACCCAAGCTGGGCAGCGGAAAAACCGATTTCAGCGCGCTTAACAAACTGGCGGGTGAGATGACGCAGGGTGCTTAAAGGCGGCCGCGCTTTACTCCTTTATGCTCTCCCGCGAGACCCTTCCATTCGGGCCTCTTCGTTCGGTACCCAGTAGCTGCTAGGCTGCAATTTCCTCAAATGTGAGGTTAGGTGCATCTGTCCGATTGCGGGCGTGCTCCATGGTCATGGCGACGATACTGCCATCTGCGTCCAAGTCAATAATCGTATCTTCGTCGAGATCGCGGCTCTCGACGATGTCTGCTTTACGGAACTCGATATACAGCGTATCAGTGCTCTTGAAATATTGTATTTTCATTTCCTGAATCCACGATCGAAGAATGCATTGTGTACGGTCGCGCCATCTTCGAGGAGGATAACTCTCAGATAGCGGCCTCCTGCCTCTGGAACTTCTCCCCACAGGCGCCACCGTCCATCCTTCTGAATATGCCGTTTTTCAGGGTGATCTACAACCCTCTGGATCCACTCGCGCTTTATCTGTCGGCGGTCGGGTCGGCGGGAGACGTATTTGAAGTAGTCGGTGACCTGCATGTTCCCAGACTAGAACGTCGATGTAGGGGGGTACAGGGTTTGGCCACAAATGCCTGAAAATGTAGCTGGCGGCAAAGACGCGATAGTCGTGCTGTTAATCCATTAAAAAGCCCGCTCCAGCGGGGTTTTTTAATTCC
>JARFQU010000130.1 GCA_029287595.1 Halioglobus sp.
GATAGCTGTATTATCAGCCCTGAAAAGTGCCACTATGACGCGGGTACCTGTCGTGAACCTGAGTGGGGCGAACAGCATTGCATGATCGATCATATTGTCTACCTGGCCAATACCTCCGGCATCAAGGTTGGTATCACCCGGGGCACACAGGTGCCAACCCGCTGGATGGATCAGGGGGCGACCCAGGCCGTGCCTATATTTCGTGTGGATACGCGGCATCACTCGGGAATGGTTGAAATCCTCTTCAAGAACCATATCGCCGACAAAACCAACTGGCAGGCCATGCTCAAGGGAGACGCGCAGCCCCGGGATCTGGAGCAGGTCAGGCAGGAATTAATGGCTGCCTGCGCTGCGGAGATTGAGCACCTGCAGGCGCAACACGGGCTGCAGTCTATCTCGGTACTGGCGCAGGCCGAAGAGACGCGAATAACTTACCCTGTTCTCGAATATCCCGACAAGGTGAAATCCTTCAACCTGGACAAAACGCCAACAATCGCTGGTACGCTGATGGGAATCAAGGGCCAGTACCTGATTTTTGATAGTGGTGTGATCAACATGCGAAAATACGGCGGCTACCACCTTACCCTGACACTGGACTGAATATTATTATGCGCGATGCCCAACCCGGAGCGGTTTATCTCAAGGATTACCAGCCTCCCGCTTACCTGATCAACCGTACCGAACTGCATTTCGAATTGTATGAAGACCACGCGCTGGTATCTTCTCGGCTGTACATGCTGCGCAGTGGTGAGGTGGACTGTGGCAGCACTCTGGAACTGCACGGTGAAGAACTGGAACTGCTGTCTGTAGCACTCGACGGGGTGGAACTGGGCAGCGATGAATATCAGTCGGAGCCCGGGAAACTGCTGGTTCACGATGTGCCGGAGCAGTTTATACTGTCCTGTCGTACGCGCATCAGGCCCCAGGATAATACTTCCCTGGAGGGTCTTTTCAAGTCACGTAAAATGTTCTGCACCCAGTGTGAAGCTCACGGTTTTCGCAAAATCACCTATTATCTGGACCGTCCTGATGTAATGTCGGTATTTACCGTCACCGTTGATGCCGATCAAGCCAGATACCCGATACTGCTGAGTAACGGCAATCTGTTTGAGGAGATGAGTCTGGACGGCGGTCGCCATCGCGCAACCTGGCATGACCCTTACCCCAAGCCCGCCTATCTGTTTGCCCTGGTCGCAGGCGAACTGGCGCATATTCAGGATACCTTCACCACCTGTAGCGGGCGCGAGGTGACCCTGCGCATTTATGTCGAGGAGAAAGACCTTGCCAAGTGCGACCACGCCATGGTTTCCCTGAAGAACTCCATGCGCTGGGATGAGGAGGTTTACGGGCGGGAATACGATCTTGATATCTTCAATATTGTCGCAGTAGACGATTTTAATATGGGGGCGATGGAGAATAAGAGCCTCAATATTTTCAATACTTCCTGCGTATTGTGCAGCCCTGATACGACGACGGATCTGGGTTTCCAGCGCGTGGAGGCTATCGTTGCCCACGAGTATTTCCACAACTGGAGTGGCAATCGGGTCACCTGTCGCGACTGGTTCCAGCTCAGCCTGAAGGAGGGCTTTACCGTTTTTCGCGACTCTGAGTTTTCCGCGGATATGGGCTCGCGCACGGTGAAGCGGGTGGAAGATGTGACCATGTTGCGCACCGCACAATTTGCCGAGGACGCGGGTCCTATGGCGCATCCGGTGCGCCCGGAGTCGTATATCGAGATCAATAATTTCTATACGCTGACAGTCTACGAGAAGGGCTCGGAAGTGGTGCGCATGATCCACACCCTGCTTGGGGCGCAGGCCTTCCGCAAGGGAGCAGACCTGTATTTCCAGCGCCACGATGGCCAGGCGGTCACCTGCGAGGATTTTGTCTGCGCGATGGAGGAAGCCAGCGGCGTTGACCTGAGACAGTTCCGGCTCTGGTATTCCCAGGCAGGTACCCCGGTACTCACGGTGCGTGACGAATACGATGAGGGCAGCCAGCAGTATACCTTGCACGTGCGCCAATCCTGTCCGCCCACTCCCGGGCAGGCTGAAAAGCAGCCCTTCGTCATTCCACTGGCCATGGGCCTGTTGGGCGAAGCGGGCAATTTACCCTTGTATCTCGCGGGGGAAGAGCCCGACGCGGAATCCGCCGATAACACCCACAGGGTCCTGGACGTAAACCAGTGGCAGCATAGTTATGTTTTCGAGAAAGTGGCGGAGCGCCCGGTGCCTTCGCTGCTGCGTGACTTTTCCGCGCCGGTACGCCTGGAGTACAAGTACAGCAAGCGGGACCTGTTTGCACTGATGAGCAGCGACGACAATGGCTTCGTACGCTGGGACAGTGCCCAGGCGCTGGCCACTCTGGTGATTAACGAAGTCGAGCAGCAGCTGCGTACCGGGGCCAGTTTAAGCGTTGATCCATTACTGACAAAGGCTTGCTCTGTGCTGTTGGGAGATGCCACGCTGGACAGTGCCATGGTGGCCGATATGCTGGCTTTGCCCAGTGAAAACTACCTGGCAGAACTCGCCAGCCAGAGTGGCGGTGCCGATATCGACGCCCTGCACAAGGCGCGCAGGGCTGTCCAGGTTGCGATTGGTTGCGATTGCAGCGACCTGTTGCTGGCAACGTACGAACGCCTCAACAGCGATGCTCCCTACGCGCCAGACGCGCAACAGATCGCCGCCCGCAGTTTGCGCAATACCTGCCTGGAGTTCCTGGTCTGCGCAGATAGCGGCCACCTGGCATTGGCGTCAGCGCAGCTGGCCAACGCCAAAAACATGACGGATCGACTTGCGGCACTGAAAGTCCTGGCCTTTTACGGTGATGATGTCTTGCGCGAGCCTGCCCTGGAGCAGTTTTACCAGGACTGGCAGCATGAGGCATTGGTCGTGAATCAGTGGTTTCAGGTGCAGGCGGCTATCCCGGACAGCGGCGCGCTGGAGCGGGTGCAACGCCTGCTTTTACACCCTGATTTTGACCTGCGCAACCCCAACAAGGTGCGCGCGCTGGTGGGTGTTTTTGCCGGACAGAACCCGGTCAATTTTCATCGCATCGACGGGTCGGGCTACCGCTTTCTCGCTTCGATAGTGACGCAACTGAACGACAGCAATCCACAGATCGCCGCGAGGCTGCTCAACCCGCTGACCAAGTGGCGTAACTATACCGGGAGATCTGAGTTGATGCGTGCGGAGCTGACCGCGCTGGCCGGCAGGGCGGACCTGTCGCCGGATGTCTTTGAGGTGGTATCCAAGTCCCTGCAATAGGTCGCAGCGGCGAGATACCGTGGCCTTTGCTGTGCTCACCTGGGTGCAGTGGGCTAAACGGCGGGTAGCAGAAGCATCAGGCAGTTCCTTCAGGTCGGGTAAAGTGAAAGCTCACTGTTCTTGGTATTGGAAGGGTGAGTGACCTGTTTGCGCAGTGCTTTGGCGATATCCGCCAGAGTGGCGCCATGCCATGTTGTAGTCCCCGTGCTGTAGAGCGCTGCGTTCATCTGTGTCAGCTGTGCAGCCAAACCGTTGTCAGCAAATGCCGCAGCGACCTGGTCCGTGGAGTGAATGGCCTGATCGGGGAATACGCTCGCGGCCCAGGCGATAACGGCCTGACGTGACTGTGCCGGGCTGTCGCTGGCGCACGCTGCCAGCAGTTGCTTGAAGGCGTGTTTTTCCGAGGCATTCTCAGCATGTGGCATGGGCGGTGGTCTTTTATTGCGACGTGACCCAAGTAAATAAACCAGCGTCAACAGCCAGCCGGCAGCAGTAAAGGCCGTCAATGCCTGCCACGGGAAAAGCCTATCGCTAGCCCCCTGTGCCGGGGTAACGGCGATAGGCGCCGTATCTGCGGCAGGCGCACCCAACGGTGCTGTAGTGGCTGTGAAAGCGGGGTCGGAGGCTGCTACATTCAGTACCCGCTGGGGCAGTACGGCATAACGCAGCTCGCGCTTTTCGGTATCCCACCAGGGGATGCGAATCTCCGGTATGGTCCAGGACCCGGCACGGGTGGGCACCAGTGCGGCGCTGTCCTGGCGTGAACCGCGCAGGCCAATGCTGGTTTCCTGCTCACTGATTACCGGTTGGTCCGGGTAATACTTCAGTCCATCTGTCTGCGGCAGCAAGATAGGAGGCAGTTGCGCGCCCTGCAATCCGTCGCCCTTGATGACGATGGTGCGGGTAGCCGATTCTCCGACGCGCAACTGCTCAGGCGCAGTGGACCAACTCTCTTCCAGGGTCAGTGATCGCGCGGGCAGCCAGGTATTGTCAGGGAAATCGGCCGGGCGCGGCATTACCGTAATGGACAGCGCTTTGCTGGTGCGACGCACCTGACGGCCGTCATTGCCCAGGTCAAAAAAACTGCGGCGCGGAGAGCTTTCGCGCGCGGAGAAGGTCTGTGCGGGTATTTCCAGGGTCCCGCTTTGCTCAGGAAAGATCGCGTAGCGAAGCTCGTGGACCAGCCAAGGCCGGCCATCGATGTCGCGCTGAAAGGACTTTTGTTCCAGCGGCTTGACAAAGGCATTGTCCAATTGCAACTCGGTGATGCTGCGATTCTCGAGATTGACAGACTGCTGTATGCGCAGTGTCAGGATAAGCTGTCCCTGCACATAGACGCTGTCGCGGTCCACTTGCGCCTCGAATAGCAGGGTCTGGTCCGCCGCAAGCGGTTCGGGTGCCGGACCCACGGCAACCAGCAGCATGTTGCTCTCGGCCTGGCCGACCCGCAGTGGCGGAACTTTCAGTGTTCCCTGCCGGCGCGGTGTCATGTCGATCAGGATCTGGCGGGTTTGCGTGCGGCGGCCGTTGACGATACTGGTGCTACTGCTGGTAGAGCGCTGCAGCACTTCAAAATCAGCGAGCAGGGGGCGCAGGTCGGTGTTTCTGGTATCTTCACCGTCGGTTGCGGTAATAGTCAAACGCAATGTATCGCCCATCGCGATGCGATCTCTGTCCACGCTTGCCATAACCGCCGCCTGGCTGTTCATCGACACCAGTGGCAATGCCAGTGCCAGGATCGTCGCAAATACTTTACCAATAGATTTCATCGTCGCTCCTGGCGCCCTGTTGCTGTCGCTGCTGGCTCTCGTAGCGGAATTTCTCTCGCAACAGACCGGAAGGATCATCCGGAATACGCCGCAGCCACTGCTCCATGGCCTGGTTCTTCTCCTGTTGTTCCGGGTCGGCCGCAGCCATCTGCGCCTGTTGTTCCTCTGCGGACTCCTGCTCAGCTTGTTCCGGCTCGCCCTGGGCTTCCTGCTGCTGGGGTTGTTGCTGTTTGCCGGGATCGCTTTGCTCCGCGTCTTCGCGCTGCTCCTGGTCCGGCTGCTCATCGCCGCCGGGTGGCGTTTGCTGTTGTTCGTCTCGGGCGTCGCCTTCTGAGGGTGACCCCTGCTGCTGTTGGTCCTGTTGGTCCTGCTCGTCCTGTGGCTCTTGCCCCGACTGTTGCTCCTGCTCCTGCTGCTGCTCCTGTTCATTTTCCTCGTTGGACTGTTGCTGTTGTTGCTGCTGTTGCTGCTGCTGTTGCTGCAACTGTTCCAGCAGGGCGATATTCTCCAGGGCGTCACTTTGGTCCGGCAAGCGATCAAGCGATTCCCTATAGGCGGCTATGGCCTCTTCGAGGTCGCCGCTGCGCGCCAATGCGTTACCGCGGTTATACCAGGCCGCAGCGGTATCGCTGGCAGAAAACATTTCCCGCGCGCGCTCATAGTCCTCGCCCTGGTAGGCTGCGGTACCGGCCCAATCCGGGTTGTCAAACAGCTGGCTGGCGCTCTCAGGGTCCCCCTGCAGCAACGCGCGTTGCCCCTGTTGGTCGGGAGTGAGCCACAAGTCCTGCCACAGGTCAGCCCTGGCCGTCTGTGGATGGGAGAACAGCAGCAGGGGTGCCAGGCAGAGTATCCAGCCGCGCCGGAACAGTGCCAGGGCCAGGGGCAGCAGCAGCGCGATCAGTATGTAGCCCTGGTCCTCCCAGGTATCAGCGCTGCGATCCAGTACCAGGGTCTGCGCCGCAGTGGCGGTAAGGTTTTCTGCGAGGAGGTAGTCCAGGTCGCTGGCGTCAACCTGTATAGACATATAGCGGCCACCTGCAGTGACGGCAAATTGGCTCAGGCTGCGCTCGTCCAGACCGGGCATTACGATGGCGCCGCTTTCATCCTTGAGGAAGCCACCGCGGGGCAGTGGTATTGGCGCTCCGGTGCTTGTACCCACACCCATTACCGACAGGCTTGCGCCGGAGCCGGACAGTGCCCGCAGTATATCCTTGTGATGCTTTGCTGGAATATCGTCCGTCAGTAACAGAATCCTGCCCTGGTTTATTCCCGCAGAATGCAGCAGGGCCACGGCCTGTTCCACGGCGGCAACCGGGTCGCTGCCCGGTACCGGCATCATGTCAGGGTTGAGCGCAGGTAACAGGTTGGCAATGGTGCGGGTGTCGTCGGTTAGCGGGGTGACGATATGGGCGTCACCGGCATAGGCGATAAGACCGGTCTGTCCCTCTTTGCGTTGCCCCAGCAGATCCAGCAATTTCTGTCTGGACCGGTCCAGTCGCGAGGGAGCCAGGTCACCTGATTTCATCGAGTAGCTCAGGTCGAGAATAATGACCAGGGCATCCTGTTTCTGCAGAACCGGCTGCGCAATTCTGTTAATACTTGGGCCACTGGCGGCGACTACCGCAAGCACCCAGCCCAGCAGGACAAGCGGTAACAGGTTGGTGCGGCGCGGTGCCGCCTGGCTGCCGACCAGTAGCGGCAAAAGCTCGGCGTCAATTACCTCGCTCCAACTGCCGCTGCGTCCGCGCTGACGCCACAGCAGTATGCCCAGGATCAGCGCGGGTAACAGCCCCCATAACCATTCCGGACGCATCAGGTGCCACTCCATTAGCGGCCCTCCGTCAGGACTTTGCCCGTTTTTGCCCCGGACCCCAGACCGCTGCGCAGGCCGTGGCGCAGCGCCAGCGCGAAGCTGAGCAGTAGCGCCCCCCCAAGCGGCAGGTAGCCCAGCGCCTGTCGCGGTCGGTAGGTTGCGGACTGTTGTTCCACGGGTTCGAGTTGGTCCAGCAGCTGGTAGATGTTCAGCAGTTCCTGCGGATTACGGGCGCGAAAATATTGTCCCCCGGTGAGCTGCGCTATCTTCTGCAGGCCGGCCTCATCGAGTTCCGCGGAGGGATTCACCTGCCGCGACCCGAAGCTGGAACCGAACAGGCCTGGCAGGGTCATCTCGTCGGCGCCGATGCCAATCGTATAGATGCGGATTCCCAGACTGGCCGCAAGCTGTGCCGCGTCCAGAGGTTTGACCGAACTGGCGGTATCCTGCCCGTCGGTGAGGAGAATCAGCACACGACTTTCCGCCGGGCGTTCCTTGAGCCGCTTTACCGCCAGACCTATGGCGTCACCGATTGCGGTCTCCTGACCGGCAAAACCTATTTGGGCCTCCAGCAGAAAGCGCTTGACGGTGGTGGTATCGAAACTCAGCGGTGACTGAACGTAGGCGTTACTGCCGAATAGTATCAGTCCCAGTCGGTCGCCACTGCGACGACCGATGAACTCCGCGCCCACCTGCCGCACGGCGTCGATGCGACGCGCCAGCACCTGCCCCATTTGCATGTCCTCTATGCGCATGGAACCGGAAATATCCACTGCCAGCATCAGGTCCCGGCCGGTATTAGGTAATTCAATAGGCTCGCCTATCCATACCGGGCGCGCCGCTGCGACCAGCAATAACAGCCACAGGGCCCATACCGTCAGCGCGGATATCGGGGTGTTGCTCCTTGTTTTACCTTTCTGGGTGTCACTGAGCTGCTGCCACTGCGCAAAAAAAGGTGCGCGCAACGCGGGTTGCTGGCTGCTTGCCGGGGGCGCAAAGCGCCGTACCAGCCAGGGCAGGGGTGCGAGTAATGCTACCCAGGGCCACAGCCATTCAAGCATGGGGTACCGCCTTGTGCCGTTGAATCCACAGGGCAGCGCTGCTGTGCAGGGCATCCACGTCCACTGCACCTGAGGCGGGGCGGTAAGCGGCCAGGGCGAAGCCCGCGTCGAAAGCGTGCTCGCTACCCAGTCCGGCATTGAGGAATTCCAGCCAGGGCTCGCCGTTTATGGCGGCCACATCCCTGCGCGGGTAGGCTTTGATGGCCACGCTTTTCAACAGTGTATTGGTGGCCGTAATGCAAGCCCGCTCATCCCGATCCTGCAGATAGTGTGCGCGTATCGCCTTGAGTTGCACCAGGGCCTGCCGTCGATAGGCGTTGCGGCGATAGTGTCGCCACATAAAATACAGACCCGTGCCCAACAACAGCAGTAGTGCCGCCAGCAGCAACCACCAGCCCGGCGCGGGCGGCCACCAGCCAATTTGCAGCGGCTCGCGCAGCGGACGCAGCGCGGCCAGGGGATCCTGTGGGTTCACCGCCGTGTGTCTCCGTAATAACCCTGCAGCAGGGTGAAGGGGGATTGTGGCGTGGTGGCCTGCAGCAACGGAATGCCCAGGCGCATCAGATCCCGCGATAACTGCCGGCGCTGTCGCTGGAAACTTTCGCGATACGTGGCGCGCAGCTTGCTATCGCCGGTGTGCAATTCGCTGCGTTGCTCGCCATCGGTAACCGCGTATTGTCCTGCCCGGGGCAGCTCGGCTTCAATGGGGTCACTGCATACGATCGCAGTGATTTCAGTGTGTTGTGCCAGTTGGAACAGGTGTTCCCTGGCGTGCTCCCCGGACGCACCGCGAAAGTCGCTTACTAGGAACAGGCTGCTGCCGGGACGGGCGATGCGCCGCAGGTTGGATAGCATGGTGGAGAAGCTATCCTCCCCCGGGGGCGCCGCTGGTGGCAGGGCATTGTTGTACGCCTTCAGCTCGGATAACAACGCCAGCACGGTTTTC
>JARFQU010000146.1 GCA_029287595.1 Halioglobus sp.
ACCACACCGATCTACCAGACCACCTCATACACCTTTGACAATACCCAGCACGGGGCCGACCTGTTCAACCTGGCGGTGCCGGGCAACATCTACAGTCGCATCATGAATCCAACAAACGCCGTGCTGGAGCAACGCCTGGCGGAACTGGAAGGTGGCGTGGGTGCGCTGGCGGTGGCCTCCGGTATGGCGGCGATCCGCTACGCCATAGAGGCGATTGCCGAGGTGGGCAGTAATATTGTCAGCACCTCGCAGCTCTACGGCGGCACCTACAACCTGTTTGCCCACACCTTCCCGCGCCAGGGTATCGAAGTGCGCTTCACCCATGGCGATGATTTTGAAACCGCCGCGTCGCTGATCGATAAAAACACCAAGGCCCTGTTTTGTGAATCTATAGGCAACCCCGCGGGTAACATCGTGGACATCGAGAAATGGGCGGAGATCGCCCACGCCGCCGGCGTACCGCTGATCGTGGATAACACTGTCGCCACACCGGTCCTGTGCAAGGTGTTCGATCACGGCGCTGACATCGCCGTACACTCCCTGACCAAGTACATAGGCGGCCACGGCACCACCATAGGCGGCGCCATCGTCGACTCGGGAAAATTCGACTGGGCTGCCCACGCCAAACGCTTCCCGATCATGAATACCCCGGACCCCTCCTATCACGGCGTGGTCTACACCGAGGCCATGGGTGAAGCGGCGTTTATCGGGCGCTGTCGCGTGGTGCCACTGCGCAATACCGGTGCCTGTATGTCGGCCAGCAGCGCTTTCCAGATCATGCAGGGCCTTGAAACCCTGAGCCTGCGCATGAAGCAGCACTGCAAGAACGCGAAAAAAGTGGCGAAATACCTGCAGAAACATCCCCAGGTAACCTGGGTAAATTACGCGGGCCTGAAGGACAGCCCGCACCGGGCAACCTGCGAGAAAATCTGCGGTGGCAAGGCGGCGGGGATTCTCAGTTTTGGCATCGAAGGCGGCATCGAAGCGGGCACCCGCTTCATCGACGCCCTGCAACTGATCCTGCGCCTGGTGAACATCGGCGATGCCAAATCCCTGGCCTGTCACCCGGCGAGCACCACGCACCGGCAGCTAAACCCAGAAGAACTGGCCTCTGCCGGCGTGAGTGAGGATATGGTACGCCTGTCGATCGGCATCGAGCACATCGATGACATACTGGCGGATATTGATCAGGCATTGGCTGTGGCGGCGGGTTAGCGTTTGGTTTTGTCTGGTTTCGATGCGGCGGTCTTCGCGAGACAAAGTAGTTGCTTGGAACCTCAAGTCCAATAGCTTTAAAAGACCGCACTAACTGTGTCCAACGGGATTAGCAGGCACTCTACTGAGTTAAAATAACCCAGCGTTTTAGACCCAATTACGGGCAGTCATTAAATACGCTGCTGCTAACTTCCCACAATTCTAAAAATCGACCACAAAAAAAGCCCGGCACTTACATGCCGGGCTTTTAGCGTCATAAGTCGTACTTAGAAGCTGGCAGAAATCCTGCCGTACCAGAAGGCACCGTTAAAGCCCCAGGGTGAAGTAACCGCGTACCTTGCCCCAAGAATTTCACTAAGGACGAAGCCGTTTTCTTCTTCCGGGAACTCATCGAACACGTTCTCTCCACCAATCGCTACGGTGTAGCGTTCCATGAAAGTATAGCTGAGTTCAACATCTACTAAAGTTTCATCACCGTAGGTATATGCATCAGAGGCATCGCCCGGGCCGAACAGGCCACTGGTGGAGGACCACTCATCGTAGTAATTGACACGCACCAGGCTGGCAAAACCGCCAAGCGTATAATTGAGGCTCAGTACCGCACTGTTTTCCGGCACCTGGTTTTCAAGGTCGAACACGCGATCCTGGCCAACATTGGACTGTACATTAGACAGCTCCTGCTCGTTGTAGTTGTAACGCAGATCGGTGGTTAGCACGCCACCCCACAGGTCCCACCAGGAGGCAGCAGCCATATCAACACCACTGACTTCAGTATCGAAACCATTGGTGAAGTAACTGGCCTGGCTGCCTAGCAATATCTCTCCATTGGGGTAGCCCATGTCATCCAGGCGATCAACAGCGTCCTGATCGACAATGAAAGTTACAGCGGCGATACGATCGTCAATTTGAATATTGTAATAGTCAACTGTGAACTCCCAACGATCACCCGGGGTCCAAACCAGACCTACCGTGTAGGAGGTGGATTCCTCGTTCTCCAGCGTGCTGGAACCCAGCGCCATGGCTACAGGATTCTCCGGGGGATAGAAGCCACTCGGAACCAGAGTTCCCTCTTCGTTCGCCGAGGTGGTGATGTTCAAAGTGTTAGCCTGACCTGGCGATGGGGCGCGGAAACCTGTATTGGCGGTGGCACGTAGTGCGAAAGAGTCAGTGAAATCATAACGAGATGATAGCTTCCAGTCGGTAGTATCATCATATTCGTCATAGTCTTCATAACGCAGCGCCGCGCCAACGGTCCACTGATCGGTTATATCAGTTTCCACATCGACATAGGCACCCCAGCTATCGCTGTCCCAGTCTCCTTCAGTGGCTGGCGCATAACCCTGGAAGCCATTCGAACCCACTCCAAACAACGGGGAGGAAGCTCCCACACTCCAGGATTCTTCATTTCCTGCCTCAATTTCGTAAGTTTCCCGACGCCATTCCGCACCGAATGCAATGTTAAGCGGGGAATTGTCAAAGGTCTTAACGAAATCGAGGTTTACGCCATACTCTTCCTGAGTAATCGTACCGGGCTTAAAACTGGTTGGGCTGTTTACCCCCAGGCTAGGGTTAATCGTTTCGTTAAGACTGTAATCGACCTCATTCTGGCCATAGCGACCAGTCAGGTCCCAGCTGAGGTCGCTGTTGAATTCGCCTCGCCCGCCGAGAACCATCGCGTAATCGGTGATATCCGCTCCCAGCGTCGGCGCAAAGCCTCCCGGAAAATCAGTATAAATCGGGTTACGCTGCCAATAGCCGCTAGCGGTGCTGTCGCTCGCCTCAAAATATTCGGACGGGTTCTGGCCATTGGCAATCATATTATCAATGAATGACTGTGGTACCGGGTCTGGCACGCCATCCCCGTCGCCGTCATTTTGCAGAGCCGTCGCCGCAGGGAACTCTATATTGGCATCGCCAGGCAACACCGGCGCTCGCCAGAAGAAACCACCTTCACTCTCGGTGTAGGCATAGCTGGCATTACCGTACAGCTCCGTAGTTTCACTGATGTCGTAGCCGGAATTGGCGAAAAACTTGTAAGCCTCGATATCCGGGTCACCCCAGCGCTGGCCAAATCCGTCGTAGGCCACGTTTTCCTTACCGACCAGTTCGGAAGCGAACACCGCATCGGGTCGCGGATTACCGGTACTGGTGGTATCAGAGTCGGAGTATTCACCAGTCAGGTTCAGGAAACCGTTCTCCCCAAGGGCAAGGCCACCGTTGGCACTGATGCTGACGCGCTCACCGTCGCCATCCTTGTCATACTCGCCATACATAGCGGAGACATTGAAACCTTCGTTGTCATCCTTGAGGATTACGTTGACCACACCGGCAATGGCATCAGAGCCGTACTGGGCCGAGGCGCCATCACGCAAAACTTCGACGCGCTTGATCGCGGCGGAGGGAAACATGGCAAAATCCACACCCTGGGAACCCTGGTTGATAGTGCCCAATGGAGCTATCTGCAGGTTAACAAGAGCTGAACGGTGGCGGCGGGTACCGTTGACCAATACCAGCGTGTGGTCAGGAGAGAGGTTACGCAGGGTCACCGGGCGCACAAAAGCCGTTCCGTCGGCAATCGGGAAGCGTTGTGTATTCAGCGCAGGTGATAGCTTGGTAAGCGAATCCACCATGTCAAAGGAGGGCTGATCGGCGAGCGCACTACCACCAATCACATCGATGGGTGCCATGGTTTCTGTAGGCGACTGTCCCTCTTTACGGGTACCGGTTACCACCACCTCCTCCAGCATTGCCGGATTGCCCTGAGCCAGGGCCATCGGTGCGCCAAAGGTGGGCAGTAAAGCCAAAATGGATGAAGCAAGAATCGTTTTCTTGAATTGCATTGCGGGTGCTCCCAGATTTAAGTTTGTAGTTGTTTTTGCTGCTTTATTGGTCAGTCGCTTACCCGTGTTACGAGTAGAGACATTTTTATTGCGACCAGTCTATAC
>JARFQU010000149.1 GCA_029287595.1 Halioglobus sp.
CAAGCACACCGCTACTGGTTAAACCCGATAAGAGCTTGTTGCAATCCATCTGTGCTGCCTCACGTATGGTGTGAGGCAATAGTGGCCAATCACCCGGGACCGCGCAAACTGCTTATTCCTGCGCGAAACTTCTGCTTTGTCGAACAACCGACGCGGCGGGGACTATTGAAACAGCTGACGGCGCGCTTCTTCCCACCCGGGGCTTCTCAAACCACGTGAACCGCCCACTGACCCGGGCCGTATAAAACACTCAAAGCACAGCCAATCCAGCGGCTCAAATCCGGGAGAAACTCATGCAGTACCAGGCGCCCTTAAACGACATCAAATTTGTTCTCTTCGACGTCCTGGAGGGGACCAAGCTCCAGGACCTCGAAAAATATGCCGAGGCGACCCCCGATCTCATAGCCGCGGTGCTGGAGGAAGCCGGTAAACTCGCCGCCGAGGTGCTGCAACCCTGCAACAAGGCGGGCGACCAGGAGGGTTGCAGCTACGACCCCGAAACCCACGAAGTCACCACGCCCACAGGCTTCAAGGAGGCCTACCGCCAATTTACCGAGGCGGGCTGGGCGTCGCTGGACGCGCCGGTGGATTTCGGCGGCCAGGGCCTGCCCCACACTCTCAAACTTATCGTCGACGAGATGGTTTGTTCGGCGAATCTGTCTCTTGGCATGTACCCGGGCCTGACTCACGGCTCTATCAGTGCGCTGTATGCGCACGGGTCGCCAGAGCTGCAACAGACCTACCTGGGAAAACTGGTCAGCGGGGAATGGACCGGCACCATGTGCCTGACGGAACCCCATTGCGGCACTGACCTGGGCCTGATCCGCACCAAGGCAACCCCACTCGACGACGGCAGCTATGAATTGGAGGGCACCAAGATCTGGATCACCGGCGGTGAGCACGACCTGGTCGACAATATCGTCCACCTGGTGCTGGCAAAGCTGCCCGGGGCGCCAGACAGCACCAAGGGCATTTCGCTGTTCGTGGTGCCCAAATTCCTGCCCGACAGCGGGGAGCGCAATCCGGTTTTCTGCGGCGGCCTGGAACACAAGATGGGCATCAAAGGGTCGGCCACCGCCGTAATGAATTTCGAAAAGGCCCGGGGCTGGCTGGTTGGCGAACCCAATGACGGTATGCGCTCCATGTTTACCATGATGAACGAAGCCCGGCTGATGGTGGGAATGCAGGGTATGGGCGTTGCCGAAATGGCCTACCAGGAGAGCCTGGCGTTTGCCATGGAGCGCCTGCAGGGGCGCTCCCTGAGCGGGCCAAAAAACGCCGATGGCCCGGCGGATCCGATCATAGTGCACCCGGATGTGCGCCGCATGCTCATGCGCCAGAAGGCGCTAAACGAGGGTATGCGGGCGCTGGCCCTGTTTATCGGCACCCAGCTTGACCTGTCTGTGGCGCACCCCGAGGACGACGTGCGCGAGGCCGCCGACGACATCGTCCAGCTGCTGACACCCGTGGTGAAAAGCTTCCTTACCGATGAGGGCTTCAACAATGCCAACGTCGGACTGCAGGTGCTGGGTGGTTCGGGTTTCACCACAGACTGGCCCCTGGAGCAACTGGTGCGCGATAGCAGGATCACGCGCATCTACGAGGGAACCAACGGCATCCAGGCCATGGATCTGGTGGGTCGCAAACTGGCGCTGAAAGGCGGCCGCCTGATCGGCCGCCTGTTCGACTTACTCAACGGCTACCTGACCGAGAACCCCGCGGCGCCCCACCACGATCCTTTGGCCGCAGCGGTCAAGGCGCTGGAAGAGGGCACCGGCTGGATCGCGACCAATGGCATGCAGGATCCGGAAGAGGCCGGCGCAGCCGCCACGCCCTACCTGCGGCTGACGGCGCTGACAGTCATCGCCTGGCTTTGGTCGAGGATGGCGGCCGAAGCAAAACGCCAACTTGACGCCGGCGAAGGCAACACCCCTCTGCTGCAGGCCAAACTCGTGTCTGCACAGTTCTACTTTGACAAGATATTACCGGAGGCAGGCTGCCTGCTGGCAGACCTGCGCAGCGGCAAAGCCAGCGTTATGGGCCTGGAGGACGACCAGTGGGTAGCCTGAGTCCCGAAAGGCCGAGTATCCGTTACACGACCGTACGCTCAAGGTCACGAGGTGTAGACGAATATGTATTGGCAGGCGCAAAATAAACCTCAGGACAGTATTTGCAGGCCAGAAAGTGGGAATCAGGGAAGTGGCTGACAAGATATGGCTGGTCAGCTTTATAGAGTATGATTTAGGAATGGGTGATGAGGATGTGGGCCGGGTAGAGCCGACCGCTAATCCTTTTATACCGGAACTGTAAACTATTTCTCCGGTATAAGATGTAAACCATGTCTCCGGTATACACCCGCTGAAAATTGGTCGGTGTGAGAGGATTCGAACCTCCGACCCCTTCGTCCCGAACGAAGTGCGCTACCAGGCTGCGCTACACACCGATACTTTGAGGCGCGCTACTATACCAAAAGCCGCGATCATGACCAAACCCCGGTGCCGACGGGCCCGCGAGCCTAATAGATCCCTGCCCAACGGGCCAGGAACTGGCTCAGGATGCTTAAGCTGACAACCGCCACGATCAAGATCAGTAGCAAGCGCATGGGGCGAAACGGTTTCCGCTCCACAGAGTTAACGCCGCGCTTGACGAACTCATCCACCTTGCGTTGGTCTTCCGGATAGAGGCGATTCTGGTAGCTCTTGTCCGTTTTTGGTTGCTCTGTATCGGTCATGGTTTCCAGGTCACGCGGTGCGTAAAAAAAAGGGAGAGAACGACTGTGCGTATTCTCTCCCCACAAGACAGGAAAGTCACCCCAGGGGGGAGATTTTCCTGAGCAGCAACTTTTACCCGGTGGCGTGCCTTATACGGCGAACAGCTCTTCCGGCATCTGCATCAGGTTATCGGCACCGGACAGAATGGTCTTTTTGAGACTCTCGGTACGCGGCAGCAACCTTTCAAAATAGAACTGGGCTGTCATCAGCTTACTCTGGTAGAAGGAGGTATCTCCGTCTGCTTCAGCGATTTTCTTGCGCGCGATTACCGCCATCCGTGCCCAGAAATAAGCCAGGGTCACATAGCCGCTGTACATCAGGTAGTCCACCGCCGCGGCGCCAGCCTCGTCGGGGTTCTGCATGGCCGCTTCGCCAATCTGCATGGAAAGGCCCAGCCACTCATCTTTGTACGCCTTCAAGGGATCGACAAATTGAGCGTCTTCTTCAGTGCCGTTCTCTTCACAGAATTCATCGATCATGCCAGCGAAGCCCAGCAACAACTTGCCACCACTACCCAGCACCTTGCGACCGATGAGGTCCATCGCCTGGATACCGGTGGTGCCTTCATAAAGCATGGAGATACGGCAGTCCCGTACAATCTGCTCCATGCCCCACTCGCGGATGAAACCGTGGCCACCGAAGACCTGTACACCGTGGTTGGCCACTTCGAAACCCAGTTCAGTGACGAAGGCTTTGCCGATGGGTGTCAGCAGGGCCATCATATCGTCGGCGATTTTGGCGTCTTCCTCAGAACCGTTGGACACGATATCGCCCTGCTGAGCCAGGAAGTATAGAAATGCCCGGCTGCCTTCCGCCAGCGCTTTCTGGGTCAGCAGCATACGGCGCACATCGGGGTGCACGATGATCGGATCCGCCGGGCCATCGGGGTTCTTGGGTCCGGTCAGGCTGCGCATCGCCAGACGCTCCTTGGCGTAGGCCAGCGCACCCTGATAGGACTGCTCCATATGCGCCAGGCCCTGCATGGCGGTGCCAATGCGCGCCGTGTTCATGAAGGTGAACATGCAGTTGAGGCCCTTGTTGGGGGGGCCAATCAGGTAACCTTTGGCACCGTCAAAGTTCAACACGCAGGTGGCGTTGCCGTGGATGCCCATCTTCTCTTCAATCGAGGCGCAGTGCACGCCATTACGATCGCCCAGGCTGCCATCTTCGTTGACATTGACCTTGGGTACGATGAACAGGGAAATACCGGCGGTGCCTGCGGGCGCATCCGGCAGGCGGGCGAGAACGATGTGTACGATATTATCGGTCATATCGTGCTCACCCGCACTGATGAAGATCTTCTGCCCGGTAATTGCATAGGAACCGTCGGCCTGGGGCTCAGCCTTGGTGCGCAGCATGCCCAGATCGGTACCACAGTGGGATTCAGTGAGGCACATGGTGCCGGTCCACTCACCTGAAACCAGCTTGGTCAGGTACTTTTCCTTCTGCTCCGGGGAGCCGTGCTCTTCCACGGTGTTTACCGCGCCGTGACTCAAGCCGGGATACATACCCCAGGACCAGTTCGCCGCACCCACCATTTCCGTCATGCACAACGCCACCAGGTTGGGCATACCCTGGCCGCCGTCTTCCACCGCACCGGCCAGGGCCGGCCAGCCATTTTCCACGTATTTCTGGTAGGCCTGGGCAAAACCCTCGGGCGTCTTCACGCCGTCTGCACTCCAGGTACAGCCTTCCTCGTCACCAATACGATTCAGGGGAGCGAGTTCGTTTTCAGCAAACTTGGCGCCCTCCTCAACAATGGCACTCATGAGGTCCGATGTGGCCTCCTCGAAGCCCGGGAGGGTCTGGTAGAGTTTCTCGGACTCAAGCACTTCGTTGATGACAAAATTGATATCGCGCACGGGCGCCTTGTAATCGGGCATGGTGTTACCTCATCGGTTGTGTCGGCCCTGACCAGGGAACTACTACAGCGGGTCGGCGGACCATGTGTTCAGTGCTCACATTTTGCTGAATTCGCCGCCGAAGTCAAATATCTTTTTACTCTTGAAACCCGGTGCAGCCGCCCTTGAAGGTTATATAAGTGGCGCCCAAGCAGAATATAAGTGTGCGCTTACTATCAACAGATAGGCTTTATAGAAAGGAGTTTTGAGGCAGCGAGAGGAGAAAATGGGCTCAAGAATGGAATCTCGCCCAGCAGGGGGGCCGGCAGCAAATTCCGCAATGTGTCCAGGTTTTCATCGTGGCAGGACATCCGTTCCGCCGGCTGATTTGCCACCCAGCCGGCAAGTTGCAGGCCATCTGCGCGTATCGCCTCGGCAGTGAGCAGCGCGTGATTAATGCATCCCAGGCGCATACCCACCACCAGGATTACCCCCAGCTGCAGCTGCCCGGCAACGTCCGCCAGGGTTTCCCGCGGACCTATGGGCACCCGCCAGCCACCGGCGCCCTCCACCAGGATAAAATCTGCGCCCCCCAGTATTACACCGCGGCACAAGCCCGCCAGCCGGGAGGCCTGCATGCGCCGACCCTCCTGGGCCGCGGCAATATGGGGAGCTACCGCAGAGCGCAACGCCACCGGGTTTACCTGTTCATATTCCAGGGGCTGGGACATGGCCGCCATCAGTTGCAGGGCGTCATCATTCTGGCCCTGCTCATCACATCCCGCGGCGACCGGTTTTATAGCCGCGGTCGACAAGCCACGCGCGGCGGCCGCCGCGAGTAGCGCGCAACTGATCGCCGTCTTGCCCACCTCGGTATCTGTACCGGTTACAAACCACGCCTTGCTCATAGCTTCTCCATGACCCCAACAACCACATCGTAACTGGCAGGCAGCAATCCCTCTTCACGCCAGCGCTCATAGGCCTGCAACATACCCTGCAGGGTGCGCCGGCTGGTGAGGCCGCCGGGGCGATCCCGGTTCATATTATGCGCACCCAGGGTCTTCAATTCATTCAACAGGTCGCCCACCCGTTGGTAATGCATGCGAAACTGATGAGTATCCAGGGACAGGTGAACCCCGGGCACCCCGCTTGCGGCGCTTTGCAGTGCCGCCACCGGGAGAAACCGGTTTACATGCTGGTGATCATCCACCGCGGCCCACGCCGCGCGTAATTCCCGCAGCGTGCCGGGCCCCAGCGAGGTAAATACACAAAACCCACCGGGACGCAGTACCCGTGCCAATTCGGCAAATAGCAGCTGCGGGCGATAACACCACTGCACAGCCAGGCTGCTGAAAACCAGGTCCATGCAGTCGTTGGCCAGGGGCAGGGCCTCTGCATCGCCCACCAGCCAGCCGCGGGCCTGTTGCTGCTGACCCCTGGCATAGACCACCATTCCCTCGGCAATATCCAGGCCGTAATAATCAGCCAGCGGAAAGCGCCGCTGGAGCGCCGGGCAGCAATAGCCGGTACCGCTACCCAGGTCCAGCATCGCTTCGGGCTGCAGATCCAGCGTATCCAGGCGCCGCAGCAACTCCTCCCCAACATCACGTTGCAACTGCGCCACCGAGTCGTATACCCGAGCCGCGCGGCTGAAAGAATCCGCCACGTCGCGCTTTGCCAGCAGTTCCGGTTGCGCCGCAACAGCAGGCAACAAATCGCTATCAGCGAGGAATTTCCGGGCTTCCTGCACCACCTGCGCTGGGGTGTCCAGCGTTGCCACATGGCTGCTCCCCTGCAGCAGACGAACACGGGCGCCGGGGGTCTGGGACAGCAGCCGCTCCAGTGATTGCGCTAGCGCGGCCGGCACCAGCTCATCGCTCTGTGCCAGCAAGTGCAGCTGTGGCCTGTTCAAGTCTGGTAACGCGGCCCGCTGGTCCAGCGTTTCCAGCCAGTGCAGGCCATATTGCAGATCCTCACTGGCGGGTCTTCTATCGAGTTTCTGCAACTGGCGCATACGCGCACGGGAACGGGGCGAGCCACTGACCTGCAGGCTGTCAAAGCGGCGCAGCGCTGCTGCGGGGTCGGCGCGGAGGCCGGCGCGGAAGGCGGCAAAGGTCGACGCCGGCATGCCGGGCCAATCTTCCCGGGACACAAAACAGGGATTGCTGCATACGGTGATTATCCCTGCCACCCGATCGGGGTTTTGCGCAGCCAGCACCATCGCCAGCTGCCCGCCCAGGGACCAACCCAGGTAGACCGCCTGTCGCGGACCCTGGGCCAATATCCCGGCGAGAATATCTTGCAAAGCCGGCTCGCCACGATCGAGTTCTGCGCCCGGTGCACATCCGGGCAACTCCAGCAGCCTGAGGTTGGCCCAGGGTCGCAGGTAGATCAGTAGCGTGCGCCAGATCGAGGAGTTCACCCCCCAGCCATGCAGCAGTACCAGTTCCTGCCGCGCGACCTCCGTAGCCGGCAGGTACTCACAGTTCAGCCGCACCTCAGGGCTGCCCCCAGTTATGCGCCAGCTGTTCCAGCAACCTGTCCACCTGCTGTGGTGTGTGCGCGGCGCTGAGGGTTATGCGCAGACGGGAAGTACCCGCGGGCACCGTGGGAGGGCGTATCGCACCAATCAACAGACCCTGTTCCCGCAAGCGTGCGCTAAGCGCCAGTGCCCGGGCTGCATCGCCCACCAACAGGGGCTGAATCGCGCTGCGGGATGGCATCAGCGGCAGGGCCAGCTGCTGCGCACCGTCGCGGAAGCGGTTGATCAACCCGGCAAGATGCTCACGGCGCCAGGCTTCCTCGCGCAGTAAAGTCAGGGATACCAGGCTGGCCGCCGCCACCGCCGGGGGCAGCGCGGTGGTGTAGATGTAGTTACGGGCTTGCTGGATAAGCCCTTCGATCAACAACTCGCTGCCCGCCACAAACGCGCCCGCGGTCCCCAGCGCCTTGCCCAGGGTGGCCATCAACACGGGAACATCTTCGACTCCCAGGCCGGCGGCCTCGGTACTGCCCCCACCGTTGGGGCCCATCACACCAAAACCGTGGGCATCGTCAACCATCAACCAGGCATCACGCCCGACGCACAAGGTGGCAAGCTCGGCCAGGGGCGCGGTATCTCCGTCCATACTGAACACACCATCGACAACCACCAGCGCCGGACCGTCAGCCTTGTCCATTTGGAGCGCCAGTGCAGAGACATCATTGTGCGCAAAGCGACGAAAGCGAGCGCCGCTATAGAGGCCGCCATCCAGCAGGGAAGCGTGGTTCAGGCGGTCCTCGAATACCTGGTCGCCGCGCTGCAGCAGCGTGGTCAGTACACCAATATTCGCGGCATACCCGCTGGAAAACAACAGAGCCCGCGGTCGGCCGGTAAACTCGGCGAGCGCTTCCTCCAGTTCGCGGTGGGGAGTACTGTGGCCGCAGACCAGGTGGGAGGCGCCGCTGCCTACCCCATAGGTCGCCGCGGCCTCGACAAAGGCTGCCACCACCCGCGGGTGGGCAGCCAGGCCCAGGTAATCGTTACTGCAGAAATTCAGGTACTCCCGCCCCTGCAGACGAATCAGCGGGCCCTGGGCGGACTCCAATGTGAGCCGCTGGCGATAGAGATCCTGTTGCTTGCGCTGGTCCAGCACGCCGCCCAGACGCTGGGAAAATATCGCCATGACACGGTGTTATCCCGCGGCAGCCGACGCGTCGTAGAACTGAGGGTTGGGGTTCTCCGGCGCGCGCTCCACCTGCCGTTGCTCTGGCTCAATACCAAGACGGTTGAACAGGTCCATATCGGCGTTGGCGCGAGGGTTGGGCGTGGTCAACAACTTTTCGCCATAGAATATGGAATTGGCACCGGCAAAGTATGCCAAGGCATGCATTTGCTCATTCATTTCCTCACGGCCGGCGGACAGGCGCACATGTGAGGCAGGCATCATGATGCGGGCAACCGCGATGGTACGGATGAATTCAAAAGGATCCAGGTCCCCCTCGTTTTCCAGGGGAGTGCCCTCCACCCGCACCAGCATATTGATCGGTACACTTTCCGGGTGGTGCGGCAGGTTGGCCAGTTGCTGTAACAACCCGGCCCTGTCCGCCTGTTGCTCTCCCATGCCCACGATACCGCCGCTGCAGACTTTCATTCCCGCGCCGCGCACATGATCCAGCGTCTCCAGGCGATCCTGGTAGGTGCGAGTGGTGATGACGTCGCCGTAGTATTCCGGGGAGGTGTCCAGGTTGTGATTGTAATAATCCAGCCCAGCAGTGGCCAGTTCATCTGCCTGCTCCTGGGTCAGCATACCCAGGGTCATGCAGCTCTCCAGCCCAAGTTCACGCACGCCCTTTACCATGGCCACTACATGGGGCATGTCCCGCTGCTTGGGACTGCGCCAGGCGGCCCCCATGCAAAACCGGGTCGCCCCCGATGCCCTGGCGGCCCTTGCCTGTTCCAGGACTTTTTCCACTTCCATGAGTTTTTCCACTTCCAGACCGGTGTCATAGCGGGTGCTCTGGGGACAATAGGCGCAGTCCTCGGGGCAGGCGCCGGTTTTGATGGAAAGTAGTGTGCTGACCTGAACCTGGTTTGGGTCAAAATAACGGCGATGCACAGTCTGTGCCTGAAACAACAGGTCGTTGAAAGGCAGGGCAAACAGGGCCTCGACTTCCTCGCGGGACCAATCGTGGCGCAAATCGCCCTGCTGCGCGGCGGCGTCTTGCCGCCAGCTGGTATTGGCTGTGTTCATAGCTAACCCACGGAAATATATAGGAAATTAAGCTCGACATGATACCCTCGACAGACCGCTTGTCAACCCCGGAACGTCTCCGTGGTTAACAGGATTCTGGCCAGCCTGCTGGAAGGCGTATTCCCCCAGCACTGTATTCTGTGTGGTCTGCGCAGCCATCACACCCTGCCCCTGTGCGCAGACTGCGCAGCCGATTTACAGCCCAACCAATACGGCTGCACACGCTGCGCCCTGCCGCTGCCGCAAACCGGCCCGGAAATCACTCAAGCGCAGTGCGGTAACTGCCTGCGCGACCCTCCCCCTTTCGACAGGGTGATCGCGCCATGGCTCTACGATGAGCTCATGGCCTACCTGATTCACCGCTGGAAATTTCAGCGCGAGCAGCGTCTCACCCCGCTGTTGGCCAGTTTATGGTTACGGCGACGCGATGATATCGGTGACATCGACCTGATGCTGCCGGTTCCCTTGCACTGGCGCCGGCTGTGGTGGCGCGGATTCAACCAATCGCTGCTACTATGCAAGGCGCTGCGCGGGACCAACAGGGCATTGGCGACCATTCCACTGGCAACGAAAACGCTGTCCCGCACCCGCGCTACCGCACCCCAATCCGGTATGAATGCCCGGGAGCGGGCCGGCAACCTGCGCAACGCCTTTACAGTGCATAAACCCTGTGACAACCTGCGCGTAGCGGTGATCGATGATGTCTTCACCACGGGTGCCACGGCCGTCGCCCTGGCCACAGCATTGCGCGCAGCCGGGGCCAGCCGGGTCGAGATCTGGTGCCTGGCACGCACCCCAAGCCCCGGTAACTGATCCCGGCAAGGAACCAACCCCATGCGCCACCTCGTCCCACTGCTACTTTGGCTCCCGCTGAGCGGGTGGGCAGGGGACACCATTAAGGTGGCAGTTGCCGCCAACTTCAAACATACGCTGGAGACTGTCAGCGCGGACTTTGAAAGCCGCTACGGACATAAGCTGCTGTTGAGCAGCGCTTCCACCGGCGTGCTGTACAGCCAGATCCTGCACGGGGCACCGTTTGATATCTTCTTCGCCGCTGATGCTGAAACACCGGCAAAGCTGGCGTCGGCGTCACGAACACCCCAGTGCTATGCCCGCGGCAGCCTGGTATTGGCTGGAGGCTACGACGACCTGCAGCAACTGGCAGACCAGGCCCGCAGCCTGGCCATCGCCAACCCCAATACAGCCCCCTATGGCAGGGCCGCACTGGAAGTGCTGGCAAGGCCGGAATTTGCCGCCGCCAGCGGGCGCAAGCTGGTCCGGGGCAGCAACGTGGTGCAGGCTTTCCAGTTCTGGTACAGCGGCGGGGTGGACCTGGCGCTGGTGCCGCGATCACTGGCACCAGCAGCTGCTCCCATTCCCCTGGCCTGGTACCGTCCCCTGGAGCAGCATGTCATTGTCTTGCATGACAGCGAGGCTGTTACCGCCTACCTGAACTGGGTGAGAAGTGATAGTGTGCGTTCACTGATTAACAATGCGGGCTACGAACCTTGCCCTTGAGCAACACTGAGCTGGATGCGGTATACCTGACTTTTGCCCTGGCCAGCACCACCACGGTCATACTGCTGCTGCTGGGTACGCCGCTGGCATGGTGGCTATCCCGGCGCACCGGCAACGGGGTGGCCGCCATCGAGGCCCTGGTGGCTGTACCACTGATACTGCCTCCCACGGTGCTGGGATTCTACCTTCTTATATTGTTTGCCCCTGGCTCGGCCCTGGGACAGTTCTGGTTCTGGCTGACCGGCAGCCAACTGGCTTTCAGCTTCAGCGCCCTGGTTATCGGTTCTGTGGTGTACTCCCTGCCCTTTGTGGTGCAACCACTGCAGGCCGCCTTCCAGCGCATACCGCGAGAGACGCTGCAGGCGGCCGCTACGCTGGGCGCCGCGCCCCTGGATCAATTTCGTTCGGTAGTCATGCCACTGAGTCGTCGCAGCTTTGTCATAGCGGGCTGCCTCGGGTTTGCCCACACGGTGGGGGAGTTTGGCGTGGTGCTGATGATTGGCGGCAATATACCCGGTGAGACCCAGGTGCTTTCCATCGCCCTGTACGACCATGTGGAATCCCTGCAGTTCGCCCAGGCTCACCGACTCGCAGCGGCCCTGGTCGTTTTCTCACTGACATTGCTGTTTTTCATCTATCGCGCAGATCGACAGAGCGCCTGGCGACTGCGCTCATGAGCGGCCTGAGCCTCAATATCGACTTTCGTGGAGAGCAGGGCTTCGCCATGAAACTGGCCTGCGAATTGCCCGGGCGCGGTATCACCGCTATCTATGGACCTAGCGGCAGCGGCAAAACCACCCTGCTGGACTGTATCGCCGGCCTGCGCAGGCCAGAGCCGGGAAGCGCCGTGTGTTGCAGGGGTGAAACCTGGCAACAGGGAACGACCTTCACACCACCCTGGCAACGCGATATCGGTTACGTATTCCAGGATGCGCGACTGTTCCCGCACCTCAGCGTAAGGGGCAACCTCGACTATGCCATACAGCGGTGTCGCGGCCGCAAGTCCCCGGACCTGGAACAGGTGGTGCGGCTGCTGGAGCTGGATAAACTCCTGCAGCGCAATGCCGAGGCCTTGTCCGCCGGTCAGAAACAGCGCGTCGCCATAGGCCGGGCCCTGCTCAGCGCGCCGCGACTGCTACTGCTTGACGAACCCCTGGCTAACCTGGACCGCGCCGCCGGGCAGCAGTGCCTGGCCTACCTGCAGCGCCTGGAAAAGGAACTTGAAATACCCATGCTTTACGTCAGTCACGATATCGAGGAAGTCAGCCAACTGGCAGACTACCTGGTACTGATGGACCAGGGACGATTGACCGGTCAGGGCTCGCCACTGGACTTGTGCGCCCGCCTGGACACACGCCTGTCACATGAGGAACAGGCTGCCGCCATCGCCCAGTGCACCATCAGCCGCCACGACCCGGAATTCGGATTGACCGAGCTGGATCTCGAGGGCCAGCAGTTATTCGTCACGCACCTGCCCCAGTCTCCCGGCCAATTGCGCCGAGTACGCATACCGGCCCGCGATGTCAGCATCTGCAGGCAACGGCCCACCGACAGCAGCATACTTAATATCCTGCCAGTAACCCTGACGGAAATAGAGCAAAGCGGCGACGCGCGCATCCTGCTGCGCCTGGCACTGGGCGACCAGCATCTGCTGGCGAGGATCACCCGCAAGTCGGCGCAACAACTACAACTGCGCGTGGGAGATCAGTTATTTGCCCAGGTGAAAAGCGCCGCGTTGCTGATGGAGGCGGCGGACTACCTATGAAAAAACACCCTTACGACAGCCTGACGCCGGACATGGTCATAGACGCAGTGGAGTCTGCGGGCTATCGCAGCGATGCACGTTTGCTGGCCCTGAACAGCTACGAAAACCGGGTTTACCAGGTAGGCATAGAGGACGCCCAGCCGCTGATCGCCAAATTCTATCGCCCCGAGCGCTGGAGCGAGGCCCAGATTCTAGAGGAACACCGTTTCAGCCTGGATCTGCAAGACGCCGAGATTTCGGTGGTAGCGCCGTTAGTCGATGATGCCGGGAATACCCTGCATCTCTACCGCGGCTTCCAGTTCGCCCTGTTCCCCCGCCGCGGCGGCTACCCCCCGGAGCTGGACAACTATGACAACCTGCTGGTGCTGGGGCGAACACTGGGTCGTATCCACGGACTGGGACGCAGTGACACCTTCCGCGAGCGCCAGGCTATATCCGTGGACCGGATGCTGGGGGAGGCAAGGGAGTTCCTGTTGCATAACTTCATCCCGCGCGACCTGCTACCCGCCTACGAATCCTTGAGTAAAGACCTGCTGGATATTGTAATCGGCATTTATGCGGAAGTGGGCGAGCAGGACACCATTCGAATTCACGGCGACTGCCATGTGGGCAATATCCTGTGGCGCGATGATACCGCTCACTTTGTCGACTTCGATGACTGCTGCACTGGTCCGGCCATCCAGGACCTGTGGATGTTCCTGAGCGGCGAGCGCCACGAACGCCAACTACAGATTTCAGAGCTGGTTGAAGGCTACAGTGAATTTTGTGACTTTGATCCAAGGCAGTTGCGCTGGATAGAGGCCCTGCGCACCTTGCGCCTCACCAACTACGCCGCCTGGCTGGCCCGCCGCTGGGATGATCCCGCCTTCCCCCGCAGCTTCACCTGGTTTAACACCGAGCGTTACTGGGCCGAGCATATACTTGAGTTGCGTGAGCAGATGTCCGCCTTGCAGGAAGAACCCCTGCAACTGTTGTAGCAGGGAATGATGACGATCCTCGGGTAGCCGCAAGGCAGGACTCAAGGCGTCCGGGAACGCGGATACACCACGGACCACAGCCAACGCCACAGGGAATTTCCGGCCAGCACTTCCCTGTTGATAGCCTCGAAGAATCGCTCCAGCTCTGCGGGGTCGGCAAAATAATCCATACGCGTGACAAACTCGCGTTCCGGGTCCAGCTCCTTCACCACGCGCGCAGGGTTACCCGCCACGACCACATTGGCGGGCACATCCCTGGTCACTATCGCCCGGGCCGCTACCACGCTGTTCTCGCCGATGGTGACGCCCTTGAGCACCGTGGAGTGGTCCCCCAGCCAGACGTTCCTGCCGATATGCACCGGTGTCGCCTCCTGCGCCCGCTCGGTGCGATCATAGATAGTATGCCAGTCTGAGTCTGTTATATAAGCACCGTTGGCCAGCATTACCCCGTCGCCCAGCACCACCTCGTCGCTGGCACTGATACGCGAACCGGGGCTCATCAACACACAGTTACCGATATCTACACGGCCCATACCCGGCTCCCGGCCCCACACGCCGATTTCGACCCGGTTCCCCGCCTCACCTATAGCGGTAAAAGAGCGACCGATACGGATATTATTGCCCGAGATATCCACGTACCAGGGCTTCATGATGGTATGCCAGGGGCCCAGGTACTCGCACTCCGGGCGCAGAAAATACTCGGCATACCAGTGCCTGAATTTCAGGTAACAGTTTTTCACCCAGTAGGGGCGCAGGTCCTCACGCATAATGATGCCTTCTCAACTTGGCTATGCTTATTGTCGGGGAGTATCATCGCAGCGGCCGTGACTAACATCAAACCCCCGGCGTTTAATCACAACGACCACAAGGGATCTTTTTACCTTGCCAGCGAATTCCCGACAGGTATCCAGCAACCAGCGACATATCCACGCCAATCTTGCCACAGTGGTAGACAGGCACCTGGGCGCCCCATATCGTCGCCCACCGGCACAGCACAGCGTGACCGCCTATGCACAGCTGCAACAGCGACTGAACGAGAGCGAACTCCCGCTGATACTTGATTCATTCTGCGGCACCGGCCACAGCACCGCCGCGCTGGCCCAGTGCTACCCTGAGCACCTGGTGGTGGGCATTGACAAATCCGGGCAACGGCTGGCCAGGCATCGCGCGCAAGCCTGCGATAATTACCTGCTGCTGCAGGCTGATTGCGAGGACATCTGGCAGCTGCTGGTGCGCGATGGGCACCGTTGCATCAGGCATTTTCTCTTCTATCCCAACCCCTGGCCCAAGGCCAGGCACCTGCAACGCCGTGTGCACGGCCACGGCAGTTTTCCGCTGCTATTGCAGTTGGGCGGCGACATCATGTTGCGCTCCAACTGGCAAATCTATGTAGAGGAGTTCGGCGTGGCGATGCACCTGGCGGGGCGAGCAGGCAAGGTGGGCAGAGTACCCGATGGACCGGCCATGACACTGTTTGAACAAAAATACCGCGGTAGCGGTCACCCCCTATGGCAATTTACTGCCGCCGCCCCCGCCGTGACCTGTTAGCTGTTATAAGCTAAAGTGCGCAGTCTGTAACGAGGTACCACCATGTCACAAGCAAGCAATGATCCCATCTGGGATCGCATCCGCGAGGAGACCGCGAGGCACGCGAACGACGAACCGATTCTCGCCAGCTTCCTGCACGCGACCATCCTCAACCACAGCCGGCTTGAATCCGCGCTGAGCTTTCATCTGGCCAACCAGTTGGACAGCCCCACCGCCTCCTCGTTGTTACTGCGCGAGGTTATGCTGGAGGCGATGGACGGCGATTGCGGCCTGCACGATGCGGTGCGTGCGGACTTAAAGGCCGTAGAGGAGCGGGATTCCGCATGCCACGAGCTCTACATCCCATTTCTGTATTTCAAGGGCTTTCACGCCTTGCAGACTCACCGTGTCGCCCACTGTTTGTGGCAACAGGGCCGCGAATCACTGGCACTGTTCTTCCAGAATCGCATGTCGTCGATATTTGCCGTGGACATACACCCGGCCGCCCGCATGGGCAAGGGCATCATGCTGGACCACGCCACAGGCCTGGTGATCGGCGAGACCGCCGTGGTCGGCAATAACGTATCCATACTGCAGTCAGTCACTCTGGGAGGAACCGGCAAGGACGAGGGTGACCGCCATCCGAAAATCGGCGATGGGGTTCTGATCAGCGCGGGTGCAAAGATACTGGGGAATATAGCGGTGGGCGAAGGCGCCAAAGTGGGCGCAGGCAGCGTGGTGCTCGAAGATGTACCTGCCCACACCACGGTAGCCGGCGTTCCAGCCAAGGTAGTCGGCCGGCCCGCTTCAGACCAGCCCGCGCTGGAGATGGATCACGGCTTTAGCTGTGACGACACGGGAGCCCAGCTGTAACAGCAGGCCTAGCTCACCTGGTGGTACTGGGGGGACAGCTCCTGTACGGCATCCACAAACGCGGTGACATGGTCGGGATTCACCCCGGGCGTAATACCGTGACCCAGGTTAAATACATGACCACTGCCGTGCCCGAAGCCCGAGAGAATCGCCGCCACCTCGGTGCGAATTCGCTGGGGAGAGGCAAACAACATGCTCGGGTCCATATTGCCCTGCAGGGCGACGCGCTCGCCAATCAGGCCTCGCGCAACGGCGATATCGGTGGTCCAGTCGATGCCCACCGCCTGGGCCCCGCAGTCCGCGATAGACTGCAACCACTGGCCGCCGCCCTTGGTGAACACGATCACCGGTAACTTGCGCCCATCTGCTTCCGCCGGCAGGCGGGAAATCACCCGCTGCATATATTTCAGGGAAAACTCCTTGTAACCCGCCGCGCTGAGGCTGCCGCCCCAGGTATCGAATATCTGCAGTGCCTGGGCTCCGGCTCGCACCTGCGCTGACAGGTAGTCCGCCACGGCGTCGGCCAATAGAGACAGCAGCTGGTGCATCAATTCCGGTTGGTCGTAAGCCATGGTTTTGACATGGGCAAAGTCCTTCGACGACCCGCCCTCAACCATATAGGTAGCCAGGGTCCAGGGGCTGCCGGAAAAACCGATCAGCGGCACCTGGCCATTGAGTTCCCGGCGGATAGTGCGCACCGCGTTCATCACATAATCCAGATCATCGTCAGCCACGATGGTATTCAGGCCCGCCAGGTCAGCCGCACTGCGCACGGTTTTACGAAAACGCGGACCCTCACCTTCTTCGAAATAGAGGCCCAGGCCCAGGGCATCGGGTACCGTGAGGATATCCGAGAACAGGATAGCCGCGTCCATGGGATAGCGGCGCAGAGGCTGCATGGTGACCTCACAGGCCAGCTCCGCATTTTTGCACAGATCCAGGAAGGAGCCCGCCTGCTTGCGCGTGGCCCGATACTCCGGCAGGTAACGGCCCGCCTGGCGCATCATCCACACCGGGGTCTGGTCCACCGGCTGACGCAGCAGGGCACGCAGAAAGCGGTCGTTCTTGAGTTCACTCATGCTGTTTCGCCTAATCTGCGGGTTTACACTTCAAGGTAATCGAGAATGCCTTCGGCCGCCTCGCGGCCCTCCCAGATAGCGGTGACTACCAGATCGGAGCCACGCACCATATCGCCGCCGGCGAATACTTTGGGGTTGCTGGTCTGGAATTTAAATTGCTGCTCTTCCTCGGCGATCACCCCGTCCCAGTCATTGGTTGCGACGCTGATATCCGTAAACCATTCGGGCGGGCTGGGCTGAAAGCCAAAGGCAACGATCACCGCGTCCGCTTCCAGTACCTGCTCGCTGCCTGCAATGGGCTGGGGGCGGCGCCTGCCGTCAGCATCCGCCTCGCCCAACTCGGTTTGGATCATTTTCACGCCGCAGGCCTGGCCGAAATACTCCACCACCTCTATGGGCTGACGGTTAAACAGGAATTCCACGCCCTCTTCCCTGGCATTTTGCACTTCCCGACGGGAACCGGGCATATTCTCTTCGTCGCGGCGATAGGCGCAGATCACCTTCTCCGCCTGCTGTCGCACCGCGGTACGCACACAATCCATCGCGGTGTCTCCGCCACCCAGCACCACCACACGCTTACCCTTGAGATTCACATAGGCCTCAGGGTCCTGCTGGAAACCCAGGTTGTGGTTTACATTTCCCACCAGGTAGGGCAAAGCCTCGTAAACCCCGGGCAGGTCCTCCCCGGGGAAGTTGCCTCGCATAAAGGTGTAGGTCCCCATGCCCAGGAAAACCGCGTCGTACTCGGCCATTAGTTCGCTGACGCTGACATCTTTCCCCACCTCGGTATTCAGCCGGAACTCTATGCCCATGCCTTCGAAAACTTCGCGGCGACGGACCATTACTTCCTTCTCCAGCTTGAATTCGGGAATGCCGAAAGTCAGCAGGCCACCGATTTCGGGATAGCGGTCGAATACCACGGGCTTCACGCCGTTGCGCGTAAGCACATCGGCACAACCCAGACCCGCGGGGCCGGCACCAATAATCGCCACCTTCTTGTCGGTGGGTATTACCCCGGACAGATCCGGACGCCAGCCCATGGCCAGGGCAGTGTCGGTAATATATTTTTCCGAGGCCCCGATAGTTACCGCACCGAAACCGTCATTCAGGGTACAGGCGCCTTCGCACAAACGGTCCTGGGGACATACCCGGCCACACACCTCCGGCAAGGTATTGGTCTGGTGGCTCAATTCCGCCGCCTCGAACAGGTTGCCTTCGGTCACCAGCTTCAACCAGTTGGGGATGAAGTTGTGCACCGGGCACTTCCATTCACAGTAGGGGTTGCCACACTCCAGGCAGCGATGGGACTGTTCCGCCACCTGGTCCCTGGTGAACGGATTGTAGATTTCCACATAATCCGTTTTTCGCGACTGCAGGGTTTTCTTGTCCGGGTCGCCCCGCCCTACATCGATGAACTGGAAATCGTTCGCTAATCGCTTGCTCATAATTTATTCCTGATACCGCTGTGCTAGTCCGTGTTGCGCAGGCGCGACAATAAACGGTCCAGGTCGGCCGCCTTGGGCTTGACCAGCCAGAACTTACCCACGTAGTCTGCGAAGTTTTCCAGCAGATGCGCGCCCCACTCGGAGTCTGTTTCTTCCACAAATTCCCTGATGTTATTGCGCAAATGATTGCGATAGGGCTCCATATACTCCGCGCTGACCCGGTGGATCTCCACCAGCTCACTGTTGAACTTGTCGATGAAACTGCGATCCTGGTCCAGCACGTAAGCGAAGCCGCCGGTCATGCCGGCGCCAAAGTTAACGCCCGTGGGACCCAGAACAGTAATAGTGCCCCCGGTCATGTATTCACAACAGTGATCGCCAGCGCCCTCTACAACGGCATGACAACCACTGTTGCGCACGCCGAAACGCTCACCGGCAATTCCCGCAGCAAACAGGCGCCCGCCGGTGGCCCCGTATAAGCAGGTGTTGCCGATAATAACGGTCTCATGCGATTTGAACTCGCTGTTGCGAGGCGGGTAAACCACCAGCTTGCCACCCGCCATACCCTTGCCGACATAGTCGTTGGAGTCGCCTTCAAGGTACATATGCAAGCCGCCGGCGTTCCAGACACCGAAGCTCTGCCCCGCGGTGCCGGTCATGCGCAACACGATGGGGTTCTCTTCCATCCCCGTGTTGCCATAGCGCCGGGCGATCTCGCCGGATAGCCTGGCCCCGATTGAGCGATCGCAGTTGGTCACCTCAAAAGTGAATTCGCCGCCGCTGCGACTCTCGATGGCTCCCACAGTGGCAGCAACCATAGCCTCAGCCTTCTCTCCCTTGTCAAAAGGATCATTGGAAGCTACCTGGCAGAATTCAGGCTGTCCCCGGGACTCCCCATCCTTGTGCAGGATGGGGCTCAGATCCAGGCGCGCCTGCTTTTCCGTAGCGCCCGGCAGACACTCCAGCAGGTCGGTACGACCGATAAGCGCCTCCAGGGAGGGCACCCCCAGGCGTGCCAGCCACTCCCGGGTCTCCGTGGCCACAAACGTGAAGAAGTTGACCACCATTTCCACGGTGCCCTTAAAGTGATCATCTCGCAGTTTCTGGTTCTGGGTGGCCACTCCAGTGGCGCAATTGTTGAGATGACAGATACGTAAGTACTTACAACCCAGAGCCACCATGGGCGCGGTACCAAAGCCAAAGCTCTCGGCACCAAGGATCGCCGCCTTGATCACGTCCAGCCCGGTTTTCAGGCCGCCGTCGGCTTGCAGGCGAATCACGCCGCGCAGGTTATTGCCACGCAGAGTCTGCTGTACTTCCGCCAGACCCAACTCAAACGGCGACCCGGCGTAGCGAATCGAGGTCAGCGGGCTGGCGGCAGTACCCCCGTCATAGCCCGAGATGGTAATCAGGTCCGCATAGGCCTTGGCCACACCTGCAGCAATGGTGCCCACACCCGGCTCCGAGACCAGCTTCACCGATACCAGTGCCTGGGGATTGACCTGTTTAAGGTCAAAAATAAGCTGGGCCAGATCCTCGATTGAATAGATATCGTGATGTGGCGGCGGCGAAATCAAGGTCACACCCGGAACGGAATAGCGCAGGCGGGCGATCAGCTCATTCACCTTGCCGCCGGGCAACTGGCCACCCTCACCGGGCTTGGCCCCCTGGGCGACCTTGATTTGCAGTACCTCGGCATTCACCAGGTAATGGGGTGTTACACCAAATCTCCCGGAGGCGATCTGCTTGATTTTGGAGACCCGCTCGGTGCCAAAACGCTCGGGGTCTTCGCCGCCCTCCCCTGAATTTGAGCGTGCACCAATACTGTTCATAGCCGCCGCCAGGGCCTGGTGGGCCTCGGGGCTCAGGGCACCCAATGACATACCCGCCGAATCAAACCGCGGCAGGATCTTCTCGATAGGTTCTACCTGGTCCAGGGCCAGCGGCTCCTCAGCCAGTACCGGAGCCAACAGGTCGCGCAGGGTAGCCACCGGGCGCTCGTTCACCAGTGTGGAGTAACGTTGATATACGGCGTAATCGCCGCTGGCAACCGCCTGTTGCAGGGTCATCACCACGTCGGGGTTGAAAGCGTGATATTCCTGGCCATGCACGTACTTCAGCAAACCGCCCTGTTCAATACCCTTGCGCGCAGACCAGGCTCTGCTGGCCAGGATCTTCTGATCCTGCTCCAGTTCGGCAAAGCCGCAGCCCTGTATCCGCGAGGCCACGCCACAGAATACCTTGTCCACCACGACCCTGGACAGTCCCACCGCCTCAAACAACTGCGCGCCGCGATAGGAGCTGACCGCCGAGATGCCCATCTTGGACATAATCTTCAGCAGCCCTTTATTGATGCCCTTGCGATAGTTCTTGTAACAGGCGCTGGGCTCACCCAGCACTTCACCGTCGCGTATCAATTCATCCAACACACTGTAGGCCAGGTAGGGGTAAATCGCCGTAGCGCCAAAGCCCAGCAGGCAGGCTATCTGGTGGGAGTCCCGCGCGCTGGCCGTTTCCACCACGATATTGGCGTCTATGCGCAAGCCCTGGCGTATCAGGTGGTGGTGTAGCGCGCCGGTAGCCAGCAGGCTATGGATGGGCAGACTGTCGCGCGCTATGGCGCGATCAGAGAGCACCAGGATAGTGGCTCCATCGCGCACGGTCTGCTCAGCAGCTGCAACCATATCGCTAATGGCCTGTTCCAGGTCTTTCTCCGCTGGCTTGTACGTGCAGTCGATCTCGCTGACCCTGAACCCGGGCCGGTCCAGTTGTCGCAGGGTGGTAAATTTACCCTGGGACAACACTGGCGAGCTCAAAATGACACGGTCCGCGTGCTCCGGCCCTTCCAGAAATACATTTTTCTCACCACCCAGGTCCGTCTCCAGGGACATGACGATGGTTTCCCGCAGAGGGTCGATAGGGGGGTTGGTCACCTGCGCGAACTTTTGTCGGAAATAATCATACAGCGAGCGCTCCCGGCGGGATAAAACCGCCATCGGCGTGTCGTCACCCATAGAGCCAACCGCTTCATTCCCCGACTCCGCCAGGGGGCGCATCACCTGGTCTCGCTCCTCGTAGCTGACCTGGAACATCTTCATATACATATCGAGCTGCTCTGCGGCAATGCCCGGGGTCATTTCCCCACCGAAAGTGCCCTCGATACGCTGAGCCTTCTCCTGCAGCCAGCGCTTGTAGGGCTGGCGAGCCTTCAGGCTGTTGTCGATATCCTCGGACTGCAGCAACTCCCCGGTATGGGTATCCACCATCAGGATCTGCCCGGGGCCCACGCGCCCCTTGGCCAGCACATCTTCGTTCTTGTACCCGTGAGTGCCGATCTCGGAAGCCACGGTGATAAAGCCATCCTTGGTCTTGACCCAACGCGCGGGGCGCAATCCATTGCGATCCAGCAGGCACACCGCGTAGCGGCCATCGGTCAACACCACACCGGCCGGGCCATCCCAGGGCTCCATATGCATGGAATGGTATTCGTAAAAGGCCTTGAGATCAGAATCCATGGATTCAATGTTCTGCCAGGCTGGCGGGATTAACATGCGCAAAGCCCGCGGCATATCCACGCCACCGGTGAGCAGCACGTCCAGCATGTTATCCAGGCTGGAGGAGTCGGATCCGGTGCGGTTGACCAGTGGCGCGATGTCCTTGATATCCGGTAGCAGGTCGGTTTTGAATCGCGCGGTGCGGGCCTCTGCCCAGTTGCGGTTGCCCTCGATGGTATTGATTTCACCATTGTGTGCCAGTAAACGAAATGGCTGGGCCAGTGGCCAACGCGGCATGGTGTTGGTGGAAAAGCGCTGGTGAAACACACAAATTGCCGTTTCCAGACGCTGGTCAGCCAGGTCCTGGTAGAAGTGCGGCAGATCCACCGGCATTACCAGCCCCTTGTAGGCGATAACCCTGCCGGACAGGCTGCAAAGGTAGAATTCCTCGTCGCCCTCATTGGCCATCTCGGCCTTGCGGCGAGCCACGAATAATTTGGTGGTCAGGCTTTGCTGGGTACAGCCACTGGCATCGATAAACACCTGCTCGATGACCGGCAGGGTATCCAGGGCAATTTCCCCGCAGACCGAGCTGTCTGTGGGCACAGTGCGCCAGCCAAGCACCTTCAGGCCCTGTTCCTTGATCGCCTGTTCGGTTGCGGCGCGGGAGGCCGCGGCCCTCTGGGGATCAGTGCTGAGAAAAACCTGGCCAACACCGTAGTGATCGCCCAGTTCCGCGCCGAAATATTCTCGGGCCAGGGTGCGCATGAACTGATCTGGCATTTGCATGAGCAGGCCACAACCATCCCCGGTCTTGCCATCAGCGGCAATCCCGCCGCGATGGGTCATGCAGGTCAGGGACTCGATCGCGGTCTGCAACAGGCGGTGACTGGCGTCACCGGACGTATGCGCAATCAATCCAAAGCCGCAATTATCACGAAATTCTTCAGGTCTAAATAGGCCTGCACTCATAATCAGTCCAGAATAGTAAGTAAAAACAATATGTTAACTCGGGGCACCCGGCACCGGGACACTGACCGGGCAAAAGGGGGAGGCTATTTTACACGCATGCCCTGTAGTGGACAAACCGCAAGACGCAAGAGCTCAGGCGGCGGGTACTGCGGTTTCCAGCAAGTCTGTCAGTTCCCGCTCGCAGACATCATCAACAACACGGGCATGGCCTATTGCATCCAGCAGCACTAGGCGCAATCCACCATCCACCACCTTCTTGTCCCGCGCCATATAGCCCAGAAAGTCCGTTGCGCTCATGTCAGCCGGAGGCGCCACGGGCAGATGCATATCCTGCAACAAATCCCGGAAATCTTCTACCTCTTCGAAACCAATCCGCCCGCGCCGCGCGGACAACTCCATGGCCAGCAGCATACCCGTGGCCACCGCTTCACCATGCAGCCAGCTTCCATAGCCCTGTGCGGCCTCTATTGCATGACCGAAAGTATGACCCAAATTAAGGATCGCACGAATCCCTCCCTCGCGCTCGTCCTCAGCCACGACCCTGGCCTTGTTACTACAGCTGCGTTCGATGGCCTCGGCCAGGGCGGCTTCTTCCCTGGCCAGCAATCGCGGCATCTGCTGCTGCAGCCAGCGGTAAAAGGGTTCGTCGCAGATCAGACCATACTTCACCACCTCAGCCAGGCCCGCGGAGAACTCACGGGCCGGGAGAGTGTGCAGTGTATTGATGTCAATCAACACGGCAGATGGCTGGTAAAACGCGCCTATCATGTTTTTGCCCAGGGCGTGATTCACCGCGGTTTTACCCCCGACAGAAGAATCCACCTGGGCCAGCAGGGTGGTGGGTATCTGGATAAAATTGACGCCGCGCTGATAACAGGCGGCGGCAAACCCGGTAATATCGCCCACTACACCGCCTCCTACGGCGATGAAGCTGGTACTGCGATTATGATTCACCGCCAGTACCTGGTCGAATATATCCGAGAATGTGTCCAGGGTCTTGTACTGCTCCCCGTCAGGCAAAATCACTTCGGTCACCAGGCTGCACTCGCCCAGTGCCGAGCGCACTTTGTCCAGGTACAGCGGCGCGACCGTGTCATTACTGACCAGAACCGCCTGGGAGCCACTGATATGCTGGTGCAGCAGGGTGTGATCCGAGAGCAGGTCACGACCGATGTACACCGGGTAGCTGCGCTCATCCAGATCGACATGCAAGGTATGCATTAACAGGGACACGTTACTTCCTCAACTCGCGGCGCAAAAACAACAATCATACCCTGCCGGCAGCAGGGCTGTCTCGCTATGGCGTGAGGCAGTAATCAGGGAGTGGGAGGCTCAGGCATCGCCCTGCAGCTCCCGCACCAGGCGCTGGGCCACGGTCTTGGGGCTGCAGGTGTCGGTCTCGATAATGTGGTCGGCAATCTCACGGTACAGGGGATCGCGCTCCGCCATCAGCGTACGCAATGTCTGTTCCTGGTCGCCACTTTGTAGCAGCGGACGCCGCTTGTCGCGACGGGTGCGGCGCACCTGCTCATCCACGGTGGCATAGAGGTACACAACAAAACCCCGGCCAGCCAGTGCTCGCCTGTTTTCCGGGCGCAACACCACACCGCCACCTGTGGCCAGCACCACACCGTCCCACAGGGTCATCTCCTCGACAACCTGTTGCTCTCGATCCCGGAATCCGCTCTCGCCCTCAACATCAAAAATCCAGGGGATATCGGCACCGGTACGCTCTTCGATTTCAGTATCGGTATCGGCGAAGCGCAGCTTCAAATGCTGGGCCAGATACTTACCAATGGTGGTCTTGCCGGCCCCCATGGGGCCGACCAGGAAAACTCTGTGCAGGGGCGGCATCTGGGGTTAAATAATCCTAGTCAAGCAGGGTATCTGCCAGGATGCGCGGGGTGATGAAGATCAGCGTCTCGGTTTTGGTGTTGGAAGTCGACTCGCTGCGGAAGAACGCGCCAATGTAAGGGATGTCGCCAAAGAACGGCACCTTATTAACGCTATTGAGCTTCTCTGTTTTGAACACACCGCCCAGCACCACGGTCTCGCCGTTGCCCACCAGCACCTGGGTGGTCAATTCCGTGGTATCAATGGAGGGAATAAAGCCGCCGCGACCACTGGGTACCAGGTCGCCCACAGAGTCCTGGTTGATCTGCAGGTCCAGCAGGATGCGATCATCCGGGGTGATATTCGGTGTCACGTC
>JARFQU010000178.1 GCA_029287595.1 Halioglobus sp.
CAGTTGGGCGGCTGCGCCTGGGGGATAGCCAGCGGGTGCTGGCCCGTGGGGGTGGGACCCAACGGGCATATTATACAACCGACGGGGTCAGAACCGACGGGGTCAGGCCTAGAATTTAGGCCCACCTCAGTGGGCCTAAATTCTAGGCCTGACCCCGTCGTTTTTTTATCGGCCACGGAGGAATAGCTTGTCGAGTTCGTCCAGGCTCATCTGGGTCCAGGTGGGGCGGCCGTGGTTGCACTGGCCGGAGCGCTCGGTCTCCTCCATGTCGCGCAGCAGGGCGTTCATTTCCGGAATGGTGAGGCGCCGGTTGGCGCGCACCGAGCCGTGGCAGGCCATGGTGGAGAGAATTTCGTCCAGGTGAGCCTCGATACGCTCGGAACTGCCGAATTCGATCAGGTCCGCCAGCACATCGCGCAGCAGCAATTCCACATCGGAATCGCGCAAATTGACCGGGATCTGGCGGATGACCAGAGACTCCTCCCCCGCCACGTCCACCGCCAGGCCCAGGCGCTGAAACAGTTCAGTGTTATCCGCCGCCACCTGCACCTCCCGCTGGCTTACCGCGACCGACTGCGGCACCAGCAGCGGCTGGCTGCGTATGCCCTCGGCGTCCCGGGCGGTCTTCAGACGCTCGTAGGTAATGCGCTCGTGGGCCGCGTGCATGTCCACCAGCACCAGGCCCAGGGCGTTCTCCGCGAGTATGTAAATGCCCTTGAGCTGCGCCAGGGCGTAGCCCAGGGGCGGAATATCCTCTTCGGCATGCTGCTGCGGCAACTCCGGGTGCAGTTGGCCATAGGCGGCTACCTGCGCGGCACTCTGGCCAGGGGCGGCCTGCGGCTGGTAGCCGAAGCCAACCCCAGCGTAGGCGGCATCACGCTGGGTGGCACCAGTGGATGCGCCCGGGGCACCCCAGGTCAGGCCACCCTGCTCGCGTATTTCACCGGTTTCGGTATTGATCACCTGGCCATCACCGGTGGCCAGCGCGTGCTCCGGCAGCTGGTCCGCGGGCCGCACATCCGCCAGCGCCCGGTGCAGGCTGGAAAAAATAAAATTGTGCACCTCGCGCCCGTCGCGAAAGCGCACCTCGTGCTTGGTGGGGTGCACGTTCACGTCCACCTGCCCCGGGTCGACCTCCAGGTACAGCACGAATGCCGGGTGGCGGCCGTGGTACAACACATCCCGGTAGGCCTGCTTTACCGCGTGGGCCACCAGTTTGTCGCGAATCACCCGGCCATTGACGAAGAAGTACTGCAAATCCGCCTGGCTGCGGGAAAAGGTCGGCAGACCCACCCAGCCCCACAGCTTCAGTTCGGGGCGGTCGGTCTCTATGTAGATCGCCTGCTCCATAAACGCCGGGCCGCACACGCTGGCCACCCGACGCTGGCGCTCTGCCTGGCTGCCGCCGGGCTTGAGATTGTGCAGCACCCTGCCGTTGTGGCGCAGGCTGAAGGCGACATCGAAACGCGACAGGGCCAGGCGTTTTACCACCTCTTCCAGGTGGTTGAACTCGGTTTTCTCGGTGCGCATGAACTTGCGCCGGGCCGGCGTGTTGAAGAACAAGTCACGCACTTCCACCGTGGTGCCACGGGGATGGGGCGCCGGTTTCACCAGCACCTCCATGTCGCGGCCCTCACAGATGGCACTGCTGCCCTCGCTGCCGGTCTCGTTGGCGTTACTGGTGAGTATCAGGCGCGACACGGAGCCGATACTGGCCAGGGCCTCGCCGCGAAAGCCGAGGCTGGACACCCGCTCCAGGTCCTCCAGGGAGGCAATCTTGCTGGTGGCGTGACGCGCCAGGGCCAGGGGTAAATCATCCGGGGCCATGCCGGCGCCGTTGTCGCGGATGCGAATCAGCTTGCTGCCGCCGGCCTCCACGTCGACATCCACCCGGGTGGCACCCGCATCCAGGCTGTTTTCCAGCACTTCCTTGACCACCGACGCAGGGCGTTCAACCACTTCACCGGCGGCGATCTGGTTGGCCAGCCGGGAGCTGAGGATGTGGATTCTGGACATAGTGCCTGCTTAACCAAATAAATATTTTGCGCGTTGGAAGGTACACCATTGGCGCGCGGTGCGCATCCTGCATTGGGCCGTCTGGACCCGATCCGTATCAGGTGGTCGGAATCAGCAACTTCTGCCCCACGCGGATTTTGGAACCGGTGCCGCTGATGCTGTTATAGCTCTTGAGGTCCGACAGGGAAACATTGAAGCGCTGGGCGATCCCCGACAGCGTATCGCCACTGGCGATCACATACTGGCGGCCACCCTGCTGCTTCTGCCAGGCGATCAGCGTACCCGAGGGCGGATGCGCCAGGAACCAGTCCTTGATACCGGCGTGAATCGCCCGGGCCATTTTCTTCTGGTAGCTGCTGCTGACCAATTTGCGCGACTCCTCCGGGTTGGAGATAAACCCTGTCTCTACCAGGATGGAGGGAATATCCGGCGATTTCAGCACCGCGAAACCGGCCTGCTCCACCTGGCGCTTGTGCAACTTGGCGATGTTATCCATTTTGCCCAGCACCTTGCCGCCGAGCTTGAGACTGGTATCCAGGGTGGAGGTCATGGACAGGTCCGCCAGCACCCCCGCCAGCACATCGTCTTTGTCCGACAAGCTCACCCCGCCCACCAGGTCGGCGGCATTCTCTCGCTGGGCGAGGTAACTGGCCGCGGTACTCGTCGCGCCGCGGGTGGACAGGGCGTAAACCGAGGCACCGTGGGCCTCCTTGCGCTTGAAGGCATCCGCGTGAATGGACACGAACAGGTCCGCCTGGCGTTTGCGCGCCAGTTCACGGCGCCCCCTGAGGCTGATGTAATAATCACCGCTGCGAATCAGCGTCGGGGCGAAGCCCTTGTCTGCCTTGAACAACGCGTCCAGCTCCCGGGCAATGGCCAATACCACGACTTTCTCACGGCGCTTGTTGGGGCCTATCGCGCCGGGATCTTCACCGCCGTGGCCGGCATCGATGGCGATGATAATATCGCGCTTGGCCGATTGCTGGACGCTCTTCTTCACCGTGGTAACGGCGGTGCTGTCACCCCTGGCCTGCTGGTCGTAAAGGTCCAACACCAGGCGATCCCCGGCTTTTTCATTGGCCTTCAACACGAAACTGCGCGGATTGACGGTGGCACTCATTTCCAGCACGACCCGCAGGTCATCGCCATCACGCACCCCGGAACGGATGCCGCTGACCGGGGTGTTCGACAGTTTCAAGCCGGAGAGATCGGTCTTCAGGCGGGTGTTTTCAATATCAACGACGATGCGGCGGGGACTGTCCAGCACCATCAGTTTGTGCTCGGTGGGGCCGGTGAGGTCAAACACGATACGCGTGTTGTCCGGTGCGCGCCACAGGCGCACGTCATGCACCTCCACTGCCCACGTGGAGGAGGTCAACAGCAGAGCCAGGATCGCCCCGATCCATCTCTTGCCCATGTCACTCCCGCCTGTTATTGCTTTCGTGGTTCAGGATCGCGCTCGCATGCCCGCAGTCACGGCCTTCCCCAATGCCGAGTTCGCGCGCAACTCAAGTCGTCGCCCCAAACCTTCAGGCTCTATGGTAATCACTAAATCGGCCGGGGGCAAAACTCCCATACCGCGCTCGGGCCACTCCACCAGGCAGATGGCATCTCCCGCGAAATAATCGCGTATCCCCATAAACTCCAGTTCTTCCGCATCACCCAGCCGGTACAGGTCAAAGTGGTACACCTGGCGATCCCCCAGTTCATAGGGCTCTACCAGAGTATAGGTGGGGCTTTTCACCGCACCGACGTGCCCCAGGCTCTGGATAAAGCCCCGGCTAAGGGTGGTTTTACCCATTCCCAGTTCGCCCTGCAGGTAGATAACCAGGCCGGGATCACTCAGGGCCGCCAGGGCTGCCCCGGTGGCAACCATGGCCTCCTCGTCGGGCGCAAGCAGCGTGACTACCTCGACACTCATCCCAGCAGGGCACGCATTTCGGGTATCAGGTCGCTGGCCAGCAGGCCGCGCTGACCCTCATCCGCCGCGATATCCGCCGCCGCCCCGTGCAAACATACCCCCAGCGCCGTCGCCCGCAGAGGTGGCAGGTGCTGGGCCAGCAGGGAACCGATCACCCCGCTCAGTACATCCCCCATACCGCCGCTGGCCATGCCCGGGTTGCCGTAGTCGCTCACCACCACTTCATCGGAATCGGCGATCAGGCTGCCACTGCCCTTGAGCAGCACCACACCGCCGTAGCGTTGCTGCAGCGCGCGCACCGCGGCGAAGCGATCTGCCTGTATTTCCGCGTTGCTGCATTGCAGCAGCCGCGCGGCCTCCCCCGGGTGGGGTGTGAGCACCCAGTTATCGCGCCGCTGCTCGCCGCTGATCCTGCCCGCGGCCAGCAGGTTCAGGCCATCGGCGTCCAGCACCATGGGTTTGCCGCTGGCGGCGGCCATCTGCAGCAGGTATTCAGACCAGTCGGACTGGCCCAGGCCCGGGCCCACCACCAGCACATCGGCAGATTCCAGCAGCGGCTCCAGTTCCGGCCCGGAATCGACGCCACGGGGCATCACCTCCGGCGTGCGCGCCACCAGCGCCGCCACATGCGCTGGCCGGGTTGCCACCCGCACCAGTCCCGCACCACAACGCAATGCGGCCTCGCCAGCCAGCGCCGCGGCACCGGCCATGCCTTCATCCCCGCCTATTACCAGCACGGTGCCATACAGCCCCTTGTGGGCATTGGCCGGGCGCGCCGGCAGAGCCTCCAACAGGGGCTCCAGTTCCAGCCTGCTGCAATCTGTGGCAACCGTGCCATACACCTGGGGAGGCACCGCCAGGTCGGTAAACTGCACGGCGCCGGTGTAATCCCCGGCCTCCCCGGTAAACAGACCGCGCTTGAGGCCGATAAAGGTCACGGTCACATCGGCGCGTACTGCCACTCCCAGCACCCGGCCGCTGTCGGAGCACAGCCCGGAGGGGATATCCACCGCCAGCACGGCGGTACCGCTGGCATTGATATCGCCAATGGCTTCGCGGTACTCGCCGCGCACGTCACCACCCAGCCCGGTGCCCAGCATGGCGTCGACGATGACGCCGATGGACATCACAGGGGTATCGGCAAAGGCCCTGATATCCACCCCGTTGGCCAGGGCCTGCTCCCGCGCCAGCAGCGCGTCGCCGCCGATCTTGTCGGCGTCACCCAATTGCAGCACGGTGGTGGGGATGCCGCGCTTGTGCGCCAGGTCGGCAATGAGAAAGCCATCGCCGCCGTTATTCCCGGTGCCACACAGCACCTGGACATGTTCGGGCTCGGGCCAGGTATCGACCAACGCCTGAAACGCAGCATCGGCGGCCCGTGACATCAGCGTAATGCCGGGCACCCCATGGCCGTGGATCGCACAGTGGTCCAGGGCGCGCGTCTGTTCTGCGGTATAGAGCTTTTCTGTTCCTAGCATTTCGTTCTCTTTCCTCTTTCTTGAGGTGGGCCGTTTTTGATCGTCATTGTCACCCGGCGACTTCGGAGTGGCGGAATTGCAGGATACCTGTGCGGGACCGTGTGAGGCCATGGATGGCCGAGCTCGAGCTGCCATGGATGGCGCTTTTGCGTGTCCCGCACAGGTATCCTGCAGTTCCGTTGCGCCGACAAGAATCAAACCCGGAAATCTGGCAAAATTATAACCGCAACCCCACGACAGGCCTAAACATTGCCCCATCCAATCGAAAGTCACGCCTCCCGGGCCCTGCTGGAAAACATCAGGGCGTGGGCGCTGGAACTGGGTTTTCAGCAACTGGGCGTCGCCGATGTGGACCTGGGAGAGCACGAGGGGTATTTGCAGAAGTGGCTGGATGCGGGATATCACGGCTCCATGGATTACATGGAAAAACACGGCAGCAAGCGCTCGCGGCCCCAGGAGCTGGTGCCCGGGACCTGCCGGGTGCTGTCCGTGCGCATGGATTACCTGGCGGATGATACGCGGCCGCTGGAGGTGCTGGCGTCGCCGGACAAGGCCTATGTGTCGCGCTATGCACTGGGCAGGGATTACCACAAACTGATACGTAAACGGCTGGCTGCGCTGGCCAGGCGCATTGATGCCGAGGCCGGGGGTGGGCAATACCGGGCCTTTGTGGACAGTGCGCCGGTGCTGGAGCGGGCGGTGGCGGAGCGGGCCGGGCTGGGCTGGATCGCCAAGAACACCATGTTGATCAACGCCGATGCCGGCTCCTGGTTCTTCCTGGGCGAGATTTATACCGACCTGCCGCTACCCAGCGACCCGCCCCAGCAGAGCAAGCACTGCGGCACCTGCACCGCGTGCCTGGAGGTGTGCCCCACCAATGCCTTTACCGGGCCTTTTGAGCTGGATGCGCGGCGCTGTATTTCCTACCTGACCATAGAGCACAAGGGGAGCATAGCGCCCGAGCTGCGGCCGCTGATGGGCAATCGGGTGTTCGGCTGCGACGACTGTCAGCTGGTGTGCCCCTGGAACAAGTTTGCCCAGCCCACGGGCGAGGCGGATTTCAAACCGCGGCATGAGCTGGCGGACGGCGATCTGGTGGCGCTGTTCTTATGGGACGAGTCGACCTTCCTGGCGAAAACCGAGGGCTCCGCCATTCGCCGCATCGGTCACGAGCGCTGGTTGCGCAACCTGGCGGTGGCACTGGGCAATGCGCCGGGCACGCAGCAGGTGGTCGCGGCACTGCAAAATCGCAGCAACCACCCTTCAGAACTGGTGCGAGAGCATGTGGCGTGGGCGCTGGCGCAGCACGGTATCTGTTCAGGCGCCTGAACGGCTACTCCTCCTCCAGAGTCGTCACAATATGCCGGTAACTGCCCAGGCGGCGCTGGCTGATCTGGCCTGATTCCGCGGCGCCGAGTATGGCGCAGCCGGGCTCCTGCTGGTGCCGGCAATCGCGGAACTTGCAGGCGCCCAGGAAGGGGCGGAACTCGCGAAAGCCTTGCTCTACCTGCTCGCGACTCATATGCCACAGGCCGAATTCCCGAATACCCGGCGAGTCGATCAGACTGCCGCCGCAGTCCAGATGGAACAGTTGCGCCGTGGTGGTGGTATGAACGCCCTTCTGCCGGCTTTCCGACAGGGCACCCACGCGCAATTCCGCATCGGGCAGCAGTACGTTGATCAGGGAGGATTTCCCCACCCCCGATTGCCCCACAAACACGCTGATGCGCCCGCGCAGGGCACCGTGCAGCTCTTCCAGCCCACCCTCCAGGCTGCTGGTGCGAAGAATGCGGTAACCCAGGGTCGGGTAAATCGCCAACAGTTCATCCATTTCCTGCCCGAGGACGGGATCATCCGCCAGCAGATCGATCTTGTTGAGCAGGATTACCGGCTCGATACCCACGGTTTCAGCGGCCACCAGGTAGCGGTCGATCAGGTTGGCGTGGGGTGTCGGCAGAGGGGCAATAACCACCATAATCTGGTCGATATTGGCGGCCACGGGCTTGAGCTTACCGTAGGGGTCAGGACGCGACAGCACGCTGTTGCGCTCCAGCTGCGCTACCACCACGCCGGTGGGATCGCCCTCGCACCAAACCACCCGGTCGCCGGTTACCAGCGCCTCCAGGTTGGCCCGCAGGTGGCAGCGCAGGCTCACGCCGGGGGCGGATTCAACCGCCACCTGGGTACCGTAATGGGCGGTCACCAGGCCTTCGCGCTCTGGCCCCAACTCACCCCCGGCAAGCGCCTGCTCCGCCTCCGCATCGCGTTTGGCGGCGCGCCTGGCTCGCTCATCCTGTATTTTTTCGACCCGCCAGGCCTGCTGGCGACTCAATTTGCGTTTTGACATCGCATCATTATTGGGTCAGTGGATTCCGCTGTCGAGGCAATTTGTTACACTTGGGCCTTAAGCAGCCGGTAATTAAGGAAGCCCGATGCAAGATGCCAACAACCTGGTTTGGGTAGATCTGGAGATGACCGGCCTGGAGCCGGACAAGGATGTGGTCATAGAGATCGCCAGCATTGTCACCGACAGCGACCTCAACACCCTGGCCGAAGGCCCGGTGATCGCCATTCACCAGAGTGATGACATTCTGCACAACATGGATGAATGGAATACCACCCACCACAACCGCTCGGGGCTGGTGAGCCGGGTGCGCGCCAGTGACTACAATGAGGAACGCGCCGCGCGCAAGACCATCGCCTTTCTGGAACAGTGGGTGCCCGCCGGCGCCTCACCCATGTGCGGCAACAGCATCTGCCAGGACCGCCGTTTTATGGCGCGCCACCTGCCGGAGCTGGAAAAATTCTTCCACTACCGCAATCTGGACGTCAGCACCCTGAAAATCCTGATGCAGCGTTGGCGCCCGGAGTTGGAACCCGGGTTTATCAAAACCGCCACCCACCTGGCCATGGACGATATCCGCGAGTCCATCGATGAGATGCGTTACTACCGGGAACATTTTTTAAAGGCGGACTAGGCCGCGGGCCAAGGTCCGGGTCAGCCGCCCGTCAAGCCGCCCAGGCTCTCGCCCAGTCGGGTGGGCGAGCCGGCGACGTAATTCTCATCCCACTGCATGCTGTCTTTGGGAAACAGCAGAATCACCGTGGAACCCAGCATGAAGCGCCCCATTTCCTCGCCCTTGTCCAACTCAACGGGATCGGGCAGCGCGGCGTAATCGGTCACCAGCGGGCGCTTGGGCGGCGGCGCGACCTGCCCGGACCACACGGTCTCGATGCCGGCGACCACCATGGCGCCAACCAGCACCATGGCCATGGGACCGGCCGCGGTGTCGAAATGGCACACCAGGCGCTCGTTGCGGGCAAACAGGCGGTCCACGTTTTCTGCGGTCACCCCGTTCACCGAAAACAGCTGACCCGGAATGTAACTGGTGGCGATCAATCGCCCCGCCATCGGCATATGCACCCGGTGGTAATCCCGGGGAGACAGGTAGATCGTGGCGAACTGGCCACTGGCATACTGCGCCGCGCGGGCCGCGTCACCGCCCAATAACTCTTCGCTGCTGAAGTACTTGCCCTTGGCCTGAAAACACAGGCCTTCGCGAATATCGCCCAGCTGGCTGACAGCGCCATCGGCGGGGCAGACGATATCCGCGTCGGCCAGCGGCCGCGCGCCCTCCACCAGGGGCCGGGTGAAAAATTCATTGAAATTACCGTAGCGCTCGTAATCCGGCTCCACCGCCTCCGACATATTCACGTTGAAATGGCGCACGAACACGCCAATCACCCAGTTTTTGAGCCAGATGGGTTGCCGCAGGTTTGCCAGCCAACCGGTGCAACGTGACAACAGGTGCTGGGGGACGATATGCTGGAAAAATATAAAAATAGTATCCATAGTGTTAAGTGTATCTCCTAAGAGGGCCGTTGTGGGCATAACTCTGGCGTGAAGATTTGGCTAATATTGCTGTTGCTGGCGCCGGGTATTACGCTGGCAGACGCGCCCATAGAGGAAGGCGAGCAGGATGAGATCGAGGGTTGGAAAGCGGCCGCTCCCGCCCGCGCCCCCGACCCCGCTCTTGCCCCTGAAGAGGAGCCCACCATTACCTGGGCGGACACCAGCCACGCCTACGCCACCGACCAGGCCCAGGCACTGACCGAATGGATGGATGATTTTTTCGGCGACCCCAACTACGATATCGAGAAAGCCGAGTCCCTGCTGCGCCTGGAATGGGCCAATTCCTGGGACGAGAAGGATGACGAGAAGTCCAAGTTCCGCCTCCGTGGCAAGCTCCAGTTACCCGCGATTTCCAAGCGGCTGAACCTGGTTTTCTCCGGG
>JARFQU010000154.1 GCA_029287595.1 Halioglobus sp.
GCTGCTGGGAAAAAGCCAAAACAAGCGATCGTCGCTATTATGAGAAAGATGCTACTTGCTCTCTGGGGCATGTTTAATTCCGGTACCAGTTGGGACGGAAGCAAATTCTACAAAATGGCTTGATTTTTAAGAGAGCATCTCTTTTGAGACCTCGAATGGACGGTATCTTGCGGCATAGGTGAAGACAGACTATGAGCGCCAGTTAGTCATTCTTTCTCAACTTATATAGCAGAAGAACGAACGCCATGAATACGACACCCAAGTGCCAGATGAGTGCGAAGACAAACATGGTCTCTCTGGCAATGTCATTTCCCTGCCAGGCAATAAGCAATTGAGCTAGCGCAACAACAACGCCGCAGCTAGCGGAGTTACGAAAGAGTGTCGGCATGTCTTTGGTTAGATTCATCAAAAAAAAGCTAGCGTCTGCAATATGAATCAATCCATAAACCCAAAGCGCGCATAACCATACGAGATGGTTATCAAGTGAAATAGATAGAAGCGGCGGTAGTAATGAAAAGAATATGACGTATATGGAAAGCTGGATCAGTGTTCTGAGGTTGAGCCGATCGGTGTCATCCCATTCCCGAATTGGCCGCGGATTTAGTGTGACGATAATTGCACTAAAACCGGCGAGACCGACTGCTATCTGAGCAATTGTGAACAAGAGTCCGGTCGACTGCATATTTCAAATCCTGCTAACACACGGCAGCAAGCAAGAGAGAACGCCGCAATTCAAGTATAGCCTAAGATTCCCAACGTAGGCGAAAGTCGACCTTTTGGGGTGCACTGATGTAGCCGGTGACAACTTCCGCTATCACCTCTTTTACGACATTGGCATGGCTTTGGGAATCGCTACTTTTTCAATTCTATCCTCAATGCGCGCATGGAAACTGTATCAACGTTTTCCACGCTGCGAGGGGCAGGTGGCGTTTCTCGCCACTCGACATGGGGTAGCTCGGAAAAAGATGAACGTTCGACAACGCGAATAGCCTTCCCTGACATGTCGCGAATGAGTAGCGATGCAGGTTCTAGCGTGACAAAGATGCTTGGCATGCCATGTTGATGAAATGGGACAGTTTCGCCTGGCATGATTTCGACTTGGAGAACTCGAATACGATCGTTTTCCAAAACTACAGAGTGATATTCTCCAGCTGCAATTATTGGCTCAAAAGTCTTCAATTCTTCTGCATGTCCAGAATCGAAAATCAGGACTACTGAAACGGCGAGAAAGGTTCTTAGTCTTCCAAATACGGGTGCTGTAGTTCGATCAGACAAGAACATATTTACCTCCGCTTTTTATTAGATCGAGTTCGTCGACGGCTCTATACAGGTTAGACCAAACAGCGAAACGTAGGCGCGGTCTATACGGTATTGATAGTTGCTGTCATGGCTGGTGGCTACCTGTATTTGACGACTCGACGCCCTCTCGGCCAACAAACTTCGCCATAAAATAGAGAGTGGAAGCCGTGCCTAGCAAGTAGAGTAAAAGGTGCAGACCGCCCAAAATACTAGCATTTTCCGGAGTGGGAAACGGGAGCCAACCGTTTTCGATTAGCTGTTTCTGGTATGTCACGAGGTGGAATATTATTGCCACGCACCACCTGCCGATGAGCATGACCGATGCCCCAAAGTATAGCCCGATCAAGAGCCTTCTTAGATAGGGAGTAATGTTTGAGTGGGAAAAGTAGATCGCCAGAATCGCCGCAAATGTCACCGTCAGCCACATCTGGAACAAATTGTCAGCAAAAGACAGGGCGTCGTAACACAGGTTATGGAGCGCCTCTTCAGATAGCCTGGTCATAGTCAATTTCCATCAACAGGGACAGAAATCAAGCATAGACCAAACGGCAGTAAGTAGGCGAACGCGGACTAAATTCGTCTGGCAGACGGAAACCTGCCGATGTCCGCTTCCACCTCGATGCGGAAGTCAATCAGCCTTGGGGTGTCTGACATCCCACATGAATTTCAACGCGCCCAGCATGCCGATCATGAGCAAAATGGAGGCCACGTATGCGGGGTTTAAGTCGACAGGCAGAAACTCCGGTCGGACAGGTCTCAGCTCTATGGCAGTAACGTATACGACGTTCCAAAATACGGCATTTCCCCAAATGCAATAGCCTGCGAAGGCCAAAAACGCACCTGTTGCAATAACACACTGAAGAGATGTAAGCCGGGCTCCAACCAGATAGGCCACCAGCAGGTAGCCAGAAAATACGGATATGTAAATTGTGAGAGCGTTCAAGCCATTTTCGACTCCACTCCAAAAATGCTGCACCAGCTCCGCTTCGCTCATTTATTTCGTCATCCAAATCTTTTGCATGCTCAAAGGATAGCCTCTCGTCTGCAACTAGGCGATAGGGGACGGTTGGCCAGATTTCATCAGGCAGGCCGAAAAGGGGCCGCTTTCACCTGCGATCTCAATCGGTCGTTAGCCAGATGGAGAATTAGACCAGATAAGGGGTTGCTCTGCGCCGCAAGCGGACGCTTACGCTGAGGACCGGGACCAGTATAGGCTTGTCCGACAAGTTGATCACTGGCAACTTCTCCCTTCGTTAGGAGCTGATCTACTGTGCTTTCACCGCCGAAATGATGGGGTCATGTTCGCTATCCATTATTCGCGGGTTTACACCATAGTGGCGAGTGGTAAAAGTGAAGTCATTCCCCTTTGTATCAATATTGTTGTTTGCGCTGTCGCCGCAATTAAATGACACCGTTATTGTGCCGTCGGGATTCTTATCCCAGGTATCGGAACTGACGTGGCGAACACCCTCCATCAGGTATTTGTCAGAGTCGTAGGCGGTGATTGAGGTGAAGAACTTATTCTCAGGGTCCTCAAAAGTCGTCGTGTAACAGACACTGGACTGCATTTTCGGGCTGTTCGCATACTTGTTACCGACAAACGCCTCCGGACTGGCACCACCCCACCCAGCGGCATTTTCGAGGTTCCACTGATGCAGATCAGTCACCTGGTCTGATGTTCGCGGAAACGTGTAGGTAAAGCTCTCCATGCTATTCACTTCCTCTGTATACCGTTTCACCCAGTCTTCAACCTCATCATAGTCGTACGGCTGAATCTGATAACTGGTAGCAAAGTCTATGTCCTGCACATTTACCTTGGCCAGACTGGTCTTGGCGTGATCGATACCCTTCTCGGTGCCGGAACGGTAGATCAGCATGGCAAAGTCAGTTTCGACGGGGAGATCGTATGTCCCGTCGTCTACAACGTAATGCTGGCCATGGCCTCCCTCAGTTACTACCTGTACAGCCATGTAGTTATCGGTTTCCGGTATCGAGAACGTGACATTGCCTTCCACGCGCTCGACGATTGCAACGCCGTAAAGAGTATCGTCATTCATCTGCACGGTGGGCGCCGCCTTGCCCCTGGGCGGAAGTCCCGGCATCTTCACAAATTCCTTCGTAGCGCCTTTAGACGCCCAATTGCGGAAATTGCGTGCCGTTTCGGCATGCGCGAAGTTTTGCTCCGTAACGGCGATTGTCACAGTCTCGCTTGCTAGGGTCTTCGAACCCAACAAGATTAGAGAAAGAACACAAAGTACGTGAATTCTGTGGCGCATTGATTACCTCGTATTTCGAATGATTGTCCGTTTCAAGCGGATAGGCCGCTGATTGACTTTTCTCTTCTGTGGTCAAGCAATGGCCTGAATCTCGCCAGAACCAAGTTCAGTTCAGGTGGTCCTCGAGCGTCTGCTTTGAGTCGGTCGCAGCCTCCCGGGCCAGTATAGCCAAAACGACCGGTTGAGATCGCACCTCACAAGGGACGGAATAAGAAACACAAGAAATGTCGCCAGTGATAGATGTATTAAGTGCTCAAGTCTTCGTAACTGCGCCAAAGATATGGATTGTAGTAGTCGTCCTCGTCGACGAAGATCACCTCCCCTGGCTCCGCAGTGTGAACGATGTACTCAATTGCTGATATCCCGTGATCCACGACCCTCAGGTGCCCGGCACCCACTGGGGCTGTCACTGGTATCGCAACATTGATCTGATCCGAATCTTCGTGGAATTCTACAAGTCGACCGATAGTAGACATATGTCCCCCCAATTGCATTATGGCTTCAGTCCCGTGCGACCCAATATGAGACCGGATGTCTGGTTACAGCGTAGCTGGAGCCGCGCAATGAATGGTAGTACTAGTCTTACCCCATATGGGGGTGCCCGCATGTAAGCGATAGCGGCCAGTAGGAGGCATTACGGCCGTGTAACGACCCAGTGAATAACTGCACATGGTATTGTCGCCGCGACTGCGGAGGGCATCACCATGATGCAAGAACCAGAAATCAAACGATGTACTGCGAAGCGCAAGGCTGAGTTGAGCAAACAGATCTACCGGGGACAAACGACGGTCCCGGAGGCTGCCAGGGAGTACGATCTCACCCAGGCAGAGATCGAGAACTGGATGGACGATGCCGAAGCGGGCATGGAAAATGCCCTCAAGGCCAATCCCAAGGACATAGCCGAACAGTACGAGAAACAGCTCAGTGAGCTGAAGGAAGCGTACGGTGAGGCCATGCTGGAGCTGAAGTTCCGAAAAAAAGCTACAACGCCATCTCGATTCGACCGAGGAATCGTAGCTCGCCTCATTGCCGAGATGGCGGCAGAAGGCACACCAGTCTCAGTCAGTAAAGCCTGCGATTGGGCGGGGATCTCGCGGCGAACGTTTTACTACAAGCCCAAAGTGCGAAAGCGGCGTGTTAACGAGTTCCTGGCTGCGGCAGCATTGCTGTCGCGGCCGCGTACCAACCAGGCTTTCCCCACTTGGTCTAAAAACAGACTCCTTACCAGCTACTTCAGCGCGCGCAGCATCCACGCAGTTTTCTCATGGACTCTCATGCGATCAGAGACCAGGGCAGCGGTGGATTCATCACCTGCCTGCTGGGCTTTGACCAGGACGTCGCGGCAGGTTTTGACGACCTGCTCATGCGCTTTGGTCAATATGCCTACCATCTTCTTCGCACCTGGCACACCGTCGACTTCCTTGACCGCACTCAACTCGGCGAAGGCCTTATAAGTGCCTGGTGCGACCACGTCAAGCGTGCGAATACGCTCTGCGATGTCATCAACCGCCACCGCCAGTTCGGTGTAGTGCTCCTCGAACATAAGGTGCAGTTCACGAAATTGCGGGCCGGTGACATTCCAATGAAAGTTGTGCGTTTGCAGGTAAAGGGTATAAGAATCTGCCAGAAGGTGCTTCAATCCCTCTGCTATCGTCTCTCTGTCCTTTTCGTCAATACCGATATCTATGTTGCCCATTATGCAATCTCTCTGTCGCTGGGAATTATGAGTACGTTACAGTGAAGTAGGCCAATGTGAAAATCATATATTTCTATGTACTGCATTGCCTCAACCTATCACCCGCCCGTCGCTGAATTCTGCAGAAAACGGACTGACAGCACCAACGGCAAGGCTCCATACCCATGGTCCGTATTCATAGCGCGCTTCTTGTGCAGAAGCTGTCAAAGACAATGAGGCTAACAGGACGATACATAAGTTGTGCAAGATTCGGGTGAGTTGCAACATCGTGCGGCGCATCCTGGAAAGAGAATTTCGCAGGACATACGCAGATACAAACGGATGAGATGGAGAAAAATCCGTTAATATTCCCACTGTTTATACCCGCCCAAAGGATAGAAAGATGTGGTATCAAATATACAAGGGATCATCAGGCCATAGGTAACACACCCGATCTCATATAATGGTCGCCATAGGTTGATGAGCTGCGGGCTGCCCCCGCTCGGGCGCGTCAATGCCCGTGAGCCCCACGTTATTCTCTATCGGTGAGCGAGAGGTCGCAAATGTCCCAGTAGTGATCATGCGGTCAGGTGGACACTACTGCTTCACGCGTTTTTTTAGCATCTTTGAGGATAGTAAATCCACCGCGAATAACGATAAGTGCAATGACGCTGCCGACAATCAAATCAGGGTACCGGCTACCAAAAAAGGCCACTAACGCCCCGGAAATTATTACGCCCAGATTTGCGAACACGTCATTCGTCGAGAAAATCCATGATGCCCGCATGTGAACACCACCGTCCCTATGCTTGGATATAAGCATCAAACACGCCACATTGGCTAACAAGGCTACCAATCCCACAGCCATAATCAGGCTGCTCTCGGGCTCGCTACCAAATATCATCCTGCGCACCACTTCAAAAAGTACACCAAGCCCCAGTATCACCTGAAGTGTGCCGCTTACTTGGGCTGATCTTGCTTGCTTCAGCGCACCCTTGCCAACGACATAAAGCGAAATGCCATACACAGCGGCGTCTGCAAGCATGTCTAGTGAATCAGCTATTAGGCCTGTTGATTGGGCAATCCATCCCAAAACAAGCTCCGTGACGAACATAAACGCATTAATCGACAGCAAGATTATTAGAGTCCTGCGCTCTAATTCATCGGCTTGTTCTGCTCCGCAGCCACAATCAGACATATGTACACCGAATTTACGTTAGGTCTCTTTTTAAGCGTCCGCGCTAAAGCTGGGAGCACAAGCTAACGCAATTCTATATCAACCAGCCCATGCAGGCGAAAGTGGACATCAATGAGCGAGCCAGTGTGGCAATACCCTTCCCAATATGGGTTATGGGCATTGGTTAAAAAACACCTGTCTAGTGTTAACTTGAAGCTGTGTCCACTCCCCTTTGGACATGCCCCTGGCGGGGCCACGGTCCCATGCCGGGCTGTGTAAAAAGTCCGGACGTCCCCCTGGCTGCCCCGCCGACTTAATTTAGCGAAATCTTATCTCATAGGAACAGCGATCGACTTTGACTGGAATGAACAATCTTCGCTCCTGCCAATCGTAGGTGTACACAATCTATTTGACACAATGAAGTACAGGGACTATATATTTTTTCTATAACTCGGTTGAAGGAGAGTCCTCATGCTGAAATCCGGTTTGCACAATAATATGGTGCCAGTGACTGTCTTAACTCTTATCACGCTCCTAAATATCTGTTTAGTAATTGGCTTTCTCACTGCGATTATCGGCGGTACCGGGTTCAATATCACCGCCATGGACCTCTATGTCCTGGCCACTATAGAATTGGCCGTCATAATCGGTGCCTACTGGGCTGGCAAGCGGAGAAATATGTCCGCACATTTTTAGGACTTACGCATGGGCAAGTAGTTATTGATTAAGAGAGCAGCTAATACCGCACCCTAAAAATCTTTACCCGCCCGGGTAATCTGCCTGATCCCCGATCAACCAGGTGAGGCACAGGGACCAGGCTAATAATTGTTACGTCCCTGGCTGCGCTGCCAGATTTTCAGAAAGCTTTTCTCCAGTGCGCTCTCAGCCGCCAATCCCAGTTTTTCCTGCCAGTTTTTTTTGTGCACAAACTTGACCTCGTAAACATCCCAATCTTTCAGGTGATCCTGTACGAATGCATCACTGGTTTGCAATTCATCGATAAGCCCCTCGCCCAGGGCCTTCTGGCCATACCACACTTCTCCGGTAGCCACCTTGGCAATGTCCAGGGAGGGCCGATTGCTGTTCACAAAGCTCTTGAACAGCTCATGGGTCTCCTCCAGTTCTTCGACAAACTTTTCCCGTCCCTTGTCGGTGTTCTCGCCAAACATGGTCAGGGTGCGCTTGTATTCCCCGGCGGTGAGCAATTCAAAATCGATATCATTTTTCTTTAACAGGCGATGGAAGTTCGGCAGTTGAGCAAGTACACCGATAGAACCCAGTACCGCAAAAGGCGCCGCTATGATGCGGTTAGCTACGCATGCCATCATGTAACCACCACTGGCTGCTACCTTGTCCACGGCAACAGTCAGGGGCACATCAGCGGACCTGATACGCTGTAATTGGCTGGCAGCCAGGCCGTAGGAGTGCACCATGCCTCCGGGGCTTTCAACTTTTACCAGCACTTCATCCCCCTCTTCCACCTGCAGCAGTACTGCGGATATCTCCTCTCGCAGGTTATTGGTGGCGCTGGCCCTGATATCACCGTCAAACGCCAGCACATACATGCGCTTGCGTCGTTTAACGCCATCTTCCCCGGTCTTTTTCTTCCGCGCTTTCTTTGCCTGCCTGGCTTCTTCCTTGGCGGTTTTTTTCTCCTGTTTGCGCAGCGCTTTCAGATCGTCCGGGTCGCTGATCATATGCTGGATACTATCGCCTATCTGGCGATATTTCTCGTTGAGGTTGCGCACCTCGATATGGCCCTCGTGCTGTTCAGCTTTTTGCCTTTGGCCAAGTGAAACCAGTCCGGCAATAACCACCAGGATCGCTGCCACCAGAGTGACTGCCTGCGCCAGAAACAGGCCGTATTCGTAGATAAATTCCAAAAGAGTGCTCCAGGTAATGTGTTACAGGTTGTCGATATAATGTTGAATAAGTTGCCCCGAGACCGACGCCACCGGAGGTATCATGGGCAGTTCGTTAACATGGAACCATTGGGCATCCACAATCTCCACCTCGTCACAGACGATATCCCCACCAGCGTAATCCGCGAAGAAGCCGAGCATCAACTGGTTGGGAAAGGGCCAGGACTGGGACTGAAAATAGCGCAGATTGCAGACTTCCACACCCACTTCTTCCCGCACTTCCCGCACCAGTGTTTCTTCCACGGTCTCTCCTGGCTCAATAAAGCCCGCCAGGGTGCTATACATTGGGCCAGGGAAGTTGGCATTTCGCGCCAGCAGCAGTTCCTCGCCCCGGGTAATCAGTACGATGGCGCAGGGCGCGATACGCGGGTAGTTAATAGTGCCACAGGGTTCGCAACGCATCGCCCGCTCGCGGGTATCGGCGCGCATGGGGTTGCCACATCGCCCACAGAACTGGTGGTCTCTATCCCAGTCCAGCAGTTGCGATGCCCTGCCAACCAGGGCGAATAATTGCTCCTCTACGCGCCCCAATACCTGGTAAAGGCTGCCCCTCTGGTATTTCATCAGATCCAGGGTTGCCTCGGGATCAATTTCCAGCGCATGACAGGACTGCTCATGCCAGTAACCCATAAAGTGGCTGCGACGAGGATTCCAGCCGTTGCGCTGAATCTGCTCAGCTGGCAGCAGGCAGGGTTGCGCCGCACGCATATCAGTGACAAGTTCACCTCGCTGAAACACGATATACAGCTCATTGCCTGTTGCCCCGGGGGCGTCTGTGTCGGGTCGAAACATGCTTGCTCCACTCAGAGCTCGTAAATGGCCGGCTATAGTATGCTTGCCGACCGTTATGGGCAAGACACGGTGGTAGACCAAAGTAGATGGCAAAAAGCCGGGCTCTACCAGATAATTGCCGCTAAAGTTTAGAAAACCCCGGGCGAATCGCGTAGAATGCGCGCCAGACCTCAGCCGCGAACAGCATCCTATTATGACCGACACAGCTATCAACGCCCTGTGGAAAAACTTCCTGGGGTCATCGCCTGACTGGTACAAGAAAACCATAATCGCCTTCCTCGTATTGAATCCGATCGCCCTGTATGCGCTGGGGCCCTTTGTCACGGGCTGGCTGTTGATCGGGGAATTCATTTTTACCCTGGCGCTCGCACTGCGCTGCTATCCCCTGCAACCCGGTGGTCTGCTGGCAATAGAGGCGGTACTACTGGGCATGACTTCACCACATATGGTCTACGAGGAAACCATCGCCAATTTTGAGGTTATCCTGCTATTGATGTTCATGGTGGCGGGCATCTACTTCATGAAAGAGCTGCTGCTGTTCGTCTTTACCAAAATCCTCCTCAAGGTCAAGTCCAAGATAGCTCTCTCACTATTGTTTTCGCTGGTCGCAGCCGTGCTGTCGGCCTTTCTGGATGCCTTGACAGTGACGGCCGTGTTGATCAGTGTCGGCGTCGGCTTCTACTCGGTGTATCACAAGGTAGCTTCCGGCAAGAAATTCAGCCACGAGGGGCACGACCATTCCGTTGACGATGCGGTGCACGAACATCACCGGGAAGATCTGGAGACTTTCCGTGCTTTCCTGAGAAGTCTGCTGATGCATGGGGCTGTCGGCACCGCCCTGGGCGGCGTATGCACCCTGGTCGGTGAACCGCAGAACCTGCTGATCGCTACCGTCGCCGGTTGGGACTTCGTCACGTTTTTCCTGATCATGGCGCCAGTGTCCATGCCGGTATTATTTTGCGGACTTGCCACCTGTACCCTGCTGGAAGTCAGCGGAAAATTTGGCTATGGAGCGCAGCTGCCAGACAGCGTGCGCCAGGTACTGGAAGAGTTTCAGGAGAAAGAAGAATCACAGCGCAATCCGCGCAGCAATGCACGCCTGGTGGTACAGGCTCTTGTCGCGGCCATCCTGGTAGCGGGCCTGGCCTTGCACCTTGCAGCGGTGGGTCTTATAGGGCTGATGGTGATTGTGTTGCTCACCGCTTTCAACGGTGTGGTGGAGGAACACCAGATCGGGCATGCATTTGAGGAGGCGCTGCCTTTTACCGCTTTATTGGTGGTCTTTTTCGCCATTGTGGCGGTGATACATGACCAGCACCTGTTTACGCCGGTGATCAATTCTGTATTGGCAATGGAGTCGGACGTGCGCCCGGCGATGTTTTTCCTGGCCAATGGTATTCTGTCAATGATCAGCGATAACGTGTTCGTGGCCACGGTATACATCAATGAAGTGAAAGACGCCCTGGACGCGGGAACCATCAATCGCAGCGAGTTTGATCAACTGGCCGTGGCGATCAATACCGGCACCAATCTACCCAGTGTGGCAACCCCGAATGGCCAGGCTGCATTTCTGTTTCTGCTGACCTCGGCACTGGCGCCGCTGATCCGGCTGTCCTATGGGCGCATGGTAATCATGGCGCTGCCCTACACCCTGGTATTGGGCAGCGTGGGCTTGCTCAGTGTGGCGCTATTTATCTGATACCGCTTATTGTATTTTAGCCTCGGGCGAGTTCACGCCACAGCACTTTATCGCCACTGGCACTGGCGATAGCTTCCAGTTGCGCTTCATGCTCAGCCAACTCGGCTTCACTGGCAGCGATTACCGGCAGCGCTTGCCGACCCGCGGGAAGGCGCCTTATCTGCTCTCCCCCACCTGCGCCTTCGCCATTGGCCACCTCCGCATCCGAGAGCTGCAAGGTGGTTTGCCCGCCGGTCATCGCCAGGTAGACATCCGCTAGAATTTCCGCGTCCAGCAGGGCGCCGTGTAACTCCCTTTGTGAATTGTCGACCCCGTAACGCTGACAAAGCGCATCCAGGTTATTGCGCTGCCCGGGGTGTTTACCACGGGCCATGACCAGGGTATCCACAATGGCGCAGCTGTCTTCGACCTTGCCCTGGCCTTCATCGAGACGCTGCAATTCCGCATTGAGAAATTCCAGGTCGAAGGGCGCATTGTGAATAATCAGTTCGGCCCCGGCGATATACTCCATAAGATCCGCGGCGATGCGATCGAAAAGAGGCTTATCTGCGAGAAATTCGCTGGTAATGCCATGAACCTCGATCGCGCCCTGATCGATTTCACGCCTGGGGTTGATATATTGATGGTAGTGGTTGCCCGTCAACTTGCGGTTGACCAGTTCCACGCAGCCGATTTCGATAATCCTGTGACCCTGGGAGACCTCTAGGCCAGTGGTCTCGGTGTCGAGCACAATTTGTCTCAGCATTTACTTTTCCTGTTGCCAGTGCATGCGCTGTTCAGGCGCCTAACTCTTCAATACCACGGTTGGCCAGTTGGTCCGCAATTTCATTCTCCCGGTGACCACTGTGCCCCTTTACCCACGCCCAGTTGACCTGGTGACGTTGGTTCTGCTCGTCCAATGCCTGCCACAAGTCGATATTTTTTACCGGTTTGCGCCCCGCCGTCTTCCAGCCCTTTTTCTTCCAACCCTCCAGCCACTGGGTAATGCCGTTTTTTACATAGATGGAGTCAGTGGTCAGGGTGACAGCACAGGGTTCTTTAAGGGCTCTGAGCGCTTCGATAGCGGCCAGCAGTTCCATACGGTTATTGGTCGTTTCCGGCTCGCCGCCGAAAAGTTCACGCTCCACTTCACCAAAGCGCAGCAGGGCACCCCAACCGCCGGGCCCGGGGTTGCCCTTACAGGCCCCGTCGGTAAAAATTTCCACCTGTTTCAAGCCGCCACATCCCCGCTCTCCACGCGTTTGTTGCGTCGCTGTGCCGGTATTGCCGGCGTCGGGCTGGGTGCCGCTCCCGAATTGGGTACAGCCAGACCCATCAACCGTTCACCGCTCAACCGCAGTCTGCGCCGGCGGGTGAGGCCAGGTTGCTGCTTGATTGCCCGCAGGATGTACACGCCCCCAACAGGCAAATTGTGGCGGTTGCCCCATTGATCCCAGCGTGTGAGCAATCCACGCAGCCGTTTGCCACCGATAGGCGGCAGACCATACAGTCGAGTACAATCCTGCACCTCGCAACCGAGCAGGTGCAGCCAGTCGCGCAGCCGATGTTCACTGACCGGGTGATGCTGGCGCCATAGCGAATGTCGTGACATTCCGCGCAATCGTGTATTTAAACCGTTGATGCTATAGGGGTTAAACCCGATCAGCAGCAGCTGGCCCTGGGGGGTCAGTACGCGCTGTATCTCACGCAGCACCTGGTGTGGATTGTCGGTAAACTCGAGGCTGTGATGGGCGATCACTGCATCGACACTGTCGCTGTCCAGGGGCAGCTCCTGGGCGTCACTGACCAGATTGATGCCCTCACCGGCGCTCATACCCACATAAATACGATGATTTATCGGGCTGGCCTCAAACAGCGGTTGTCCCGCCGTAAGGCCCAGTTGCAGTATGTGGTAGCCAAAGGAGGTATCCAGCAGACTTTCCAGCGCATCACGGACGCTCTGCAACAGGTATACGCCGTTGTCCCTGGCGTACCAGGATTCCAGTTCAGTCAAAATATCGCTACACTCGCTGTTCGTTACCGCTGCGCTGCTGCCCAGGGCCGCCATGCGCCATGTTACTGTATTTTTCGCCTTTTGAAAGGTTACCCCATGCTGAACATAACCCCAATTTCCGCTTTTTCCGATAACTACATCTGGCTGTTGTATGACGAGCACTCCCGGGAGGCCTTCGTGGTGGACCCGGGTGACGCAGCCCCAGTAGAAGCAACGCTTAAGGAAATGCAGTTGTCCTTGGCCGGCGTACTGATTACCCACCACCATTTCGACCATACCGGTGGCCTGGCCCAGCTGCGCGCGGCTTATTCCCCCATGGTTTACGGCCCGGCTAACGCCGCCATAGAGGGTATCGACCGGCAACTGACAGCAGGTGAGGCCATCACAGTATTGGGCAAGCACTTCACGGTGCTGGAGGTTCCCGGGCACACACTGGACCATATCGCCTACTATCACGAGGGGGAAACTCCTCTGCTGTTTTGTGGCGACACCCTGTTTGCCGGGGGCTGTGGCAGGGTTTTCGAGGGAACGCCTCCCATGATGCATCAATCACTACAGGTGCTGGCGGCACTGCCCGAGACCACCCGGGTTTACTGCGCCCACGAATACACCCTGGCAAACCTGGCCTTTGCCCGCGCAGTCGAACCGGAGAACACCACCCTGGCGCGGCGCATAGCCGATGCCGAGGCCAGCCGGGCGCGCCATGAACCCACGGTCCCTTCCACGCTGTCCCTGGAGCTACAGACCAACCCGTTCCTGCGCTGCGCTGAACCCGCGCTGCTGGACGCACTGCGCAAGCAGGACCGACTACAGGGGGATAGTGGCCCGGAAGTGTTCGCCACCGTGCGCGCCTGGAAGGATACTTTTTAAGCGAAAAGTCCGGAAAAATCTGGCAATCATGCCGCGAGCCAATACAATGGGTTGGCTGAGGACGCGGAACTAAAAAACATTTTAGTTAATAAATACATGAAGTTAAGATCCATACTTACAGTTATTTCTATTATCTTTTTGGCATCTGGTTGCCAGACCACCGGGCCGGAGACAGCCTCTGTGGTACTGGAACCGGTGTCCAGTGAACCACAGGTGGCCCTGCAACATACGCCCAAGCCAGCCGTGCAAAAGCTGCCCCCCCCTGCTGACCTGTGGGAGCGCATTCGGCGTGAATTAAGCTGGCAGGACCTCCACAATGCACAGATAGGCAAAGCCAGGGACCGCCTGCTGGCACAACACGACTACCTTCCCGTGGTCGCAGCGAGAGCGGATTACTACCTCTATTACATCGTGGAAGAAGTGCAGCGCCGCGGTATGCCCATGGAGATAGCCCTGCTACCTCTGGTCGAAAGTACGCTTGACCCCTTCGCCACTTCCTCAGAGCGCGCCGCTGGCCTGTGGCAAATCATGCCTGCTACCGGCCGGCATCTGGGGCTGGAACTTGGCTGGTGGTATGACGGGCGGCGTGATGTGCGCGATTCTACCCGGATGGCACTGGATTACCTGGAGGCTCTGCATGAGCTGTTTGACCGGGACTGGTTGCTGGCCCTGGCTGCCTATAATTCAGGCAAGGGGCGCGTGGCACGGGCGCGTAAGGCCAACCGTGAAAAGGGCCTGCCTACCGATTACTGGTCGCTGAAGCTACCCCGCGAGACCCGTAATTACGTGCCCAAGCTGATCGCCCTCACCCAGGTTATCGCCTACCCACAGGCGTTTGAGCTCGAAATCCCAACGGTGCCCAATACGCCCGCCTTCGAAGTGGCTGACACCGGAGGTCAATTGGAAATGGCGCGGGCAGCACAGCTGGCCGGTGTGGAAATGTCGACCCTCAGGGCGCTTAACCCGGGACAATTACGTTGGGCTACCTCACCGGATATGCCGCCAGAGCTGCTGCTTCCGGTGGGCCGCGCGGTTCATTTTGAACAGCAGGTGGCACAGCTTACTCCCGACGACCGGGTACAGTGGCAGCACTACCGCATCGAACGCGGCGACAGCTTGATTCGTATCGCCAAGAAATTTGATACACAAGTGGGCTTGTTACGTGAAGTCAACGGCGTCAGGGGCAGCATGATTCGCGCCGGGGATACACTGATGATTCCCAAGGGCAGCGGCTGGTCAGATAGCCTCGCGATGGCATCCTCGGAGCCGGCCAAACCCAGGGGCTACCGCGTACGGCGCGGCGACTCCCTATATGTCATCGCCGGCAAATTCAATGTGTCTATCAACGACATCATCAGCTGGAATAGTCTGGATCCCGGCAAGTACCTGCAACCGGGCCAGAGACTCACTCTTTACGTCGGGGGCAGTTAAGCACCCCGCGTGACTGCGGACGCAACTTACCTGCAAAGCCCGTTTGGCAGTGTACAACTGCAGCGTTACCCCACCCGCAGGCAGGAACGCCTGCGGGCCTGGTGCAGCGCCGATGAACTGCTACTTGATGCCCTGTCCGGCCTCGCGGTTCCAGGCAAACAGGTGCTGGTAGCCAACGATGAACACGGCGCGCTTACTGTATCCGTTAACCCCCGCGCCCTGTGGACGGATTCCGCCCTGGCCGCTACCGCAGTAAGGCGCAACCTTGCCGCTAATCATAAAGCGCCCGTGCCCGTGGTATGGAGTACGTCGGCGCTGCCTGGTGAACCACCGGCCTGTGTGGTTCTGCGCATACCCAAGCAATTGCCCTATTTTGAATACCAGTTGGCACACCTCTCCGGTAACCTGCCCGCAGGTGCTACAGTTCTCGCTGCGGGTATGGACAAACATCTCTCCCCGCGCACGGCATCACTGCTGGAACAATATATAGGACCCACACAGCGCCACCGAGGCCGGCGCAAGGCGCGCCTCTTTCAGTCCGTGAGAGACGCCGGGATCGCAGCGCCGCCCGCGCCAGACATGTGCTGTTATTTCTGTGACGAATTGCAGGCACAGCTATGTGCCATGCCCAATGTATTCAGCCGGGAAAAATTGGACGCCGGCAGCCGCTTGCTATTGCAGCAGCTGGCCCTGTTGCCCCCGGTGGAACGCCTGGTCGACCTGGCTTGTGGCAACGGGGTATTGGGACTGGCCGCGTTTAAGATGCAGATGGTGGGGAAGGTGCTGTGTTGCGATGAATCCGCCATGGCGGTGGCCTCGGCGCAATACAATGCACAGCAGCTGTTTCCCAACGAATTTGAGCATTTTGAGTTCCTGCACGGCGACGGTCTGCTGGACTACCGCGGCACAGCGGCGCAAATGGTGTTATGCAACCCGCCATTTCACAGCCAGCACACCGTGGATGAGTACGTGGGGCGTCGCCTGCTCGCCCAGTGCAGTGAGCACCTGTCCGCTGGTGGCAGCCTGTGCCTGGTGGCGAATCGACACCTGGACTATCAGGCCACGCTGAGGCGCGGCTTCGATCGCGTGGAAAAGCTGGCGGGCGATAGTAAGTTCACCGTGTGGTTGGCGCACAGAAACGCCCGCGAGTAACTCACGCCCCTTGATTACCGGTGAACCTGCCGGTATGTTGTTTGGCCTGCAGGCGCAACCATGCCGCAGCCCGTAATAACAAGTGAAAGGAAAGACGAAAATGATGCGTATTACCCCAACCCTGCTCAAGAACCTGCCAGGCGCCCTATTCACCCTGGTACTACTGCTGCCCGTCGCAGCGCAAGCCCAAAGTCCGGCGGATGAGGACGACATAAGGGCCATGGCGGTGACCGTAGAAGCAGTCGTTGCCGAGATTGACAAAGAAACACGCCAGGTCAGCCTGCAGGGCCCGGGCGGTGACACCTTCACCCTGACCGTGCCTGAATCCGGCACCAACCTGGACAACATCAACATTGGTGATCGCCTGGTAGCGACCTACGTCGCTGCCCTGGAAGGAGAGGTACGTGAACCGACAGCGGAAGAACTTGCCGAGCCCTGGGTTGTAGTAGAAGATGCGGCCAAGTCGGCGGATCCGGACGCGCCCGCAGTGGGCGGCGCCCGTATGATTCGTGCGGTGTGCACGATTGAGGGTATGAACCTACTGCTGGGTACAGTGGTAATCAAGGACCCGCGTGGCAAGGTACATGTCATCGCCGACGTGGAAGCTGAAAAAATGGAGGGCGTAACCCTTGGCCAGACCGTGGTCATGGTGTTCACGGAAGCCCTGGCACTGTCGCTGGAACCCGCCGCTCCCACCGAGTAAACACCCTGCGGCGGGCTGTGTTCAGCCCGCCAGCAATTCCCTGACCAGGGCTGTCACCTCGCTTGTGGCTGGCCCCTGGCGATGCAGCTGAAAATGGTTGCTGACCTCACTGATCTCCTTATTGATTTCCAGCGTGGTCCCGCCTTGGATACCCGCCTGCCGCACAAAGCCCGCAGCTGGATAAACCACTCCAGAAGTGCCTACTGCCACAAACAGGTCGCAATTTGCCAACTTCAGGTCGATCAGATCCATGTGATAGGGCATTTCCCCGAACCACACGATATCGGGGCGAAGTTTGCCCCGCGTATTGCAGTGGGCACAGATGCTGGCGTCATCATAGCTGACCAGTGCGGGCAAAACGCTGTCACAGGCCTGGCAACGCATACGCTGCAGCTCCCCATGCATGTGGCACACCTGCTCACTTCCAGCGCGCTCGTGCAGGTCATCCACATTTTGTGTGACCAGGAATACTTCTGCATCAGGTGCCTGCTGTAATTGCGCCAACGCCAGGTGGGCCGCATTGGGTTGCACACTTGCCAGCTGCTTTCTGCGGGCATTGTAAAATCGATACACCAGCGCCGGATCACGGGCAAAGGCCTCCGGTGTGGCGATCTCCATCGGGTCGTGCTGTTCCCATAGCCCGTCCGCGTCGCGGAATGTGGACAGTCCTGACTCAGCAGAAATGCCCGCGCCGGTGAGAATGACCACGCGCTTGATAAAGCGCCCCTGGAACATCATATGGCGCTGGCCCCCGGTTCAAGTTCGTGCAGGTAGGCAATAGCGCTGAAGTACAGGGCGCAGCGCAGCGGGTGTGTGCCCATCTGCCCCAGCGCATCGCGATAGCGGCCCAGTTGCTCGCTGTATGCACCCTCCTCCCTGCACAGGAAATCTTTCAGGGCTTCATCGTCCAGCGGGCTGCTGGTTTTGTAGTCAATGATCCAGCGCTCACCGGAACTTTCATCGATGAAGGTGCGATCAATTACCAGGTCGAGAACCTGCCCATTGTTGGCAGCGCAGCTGAGAGCGTATTCACTACGCGCCGCCTGGTGCGCCGATGACAGAATCCAGCGGCCGGTGTCATCCGCGAGTACAGTGTTTACATGCCTGACTACGGTGTCCAGCGCACTCATTAATTGCACACCGCAAAGACCCAGGCGCTGCAGCGCCAGTTGCCAGCGCCGTTGCTGGTTCAGGTCCAACTCCCGGGGGAGCGCATCGCACCCAGACAAGTACTCCAGCGCCAGGTGCACCACGGTACCTATGTGCCGCTCAACTCGATTGAGGTTACGCGGGGGAATATTCGCACCGGTGGCGCCCATCGCCTGGGGCTCAACAATCGCTACCGGAGGCAGTGTCGCCAGGCGATAAAGGGAAGGCAAAGGCTGGGCAGTTGCGCTGGCTATGGAGTCTGTCGCGTCGTGCATCTGCATCTGCTGACGGAAAGTGTCCCAGATGGGCCGCAGCAGTGAATTCGCCGGAGGCGCATGCCAATCATCGTTTTTTTCATCCGCATTGAGGCAGGCAGTGAGCACCAGTCGCCTGGCGGCGCGGGTCGCCCCCACATATAACAGCCGCGTATTTTCCAGCCTGGTTTTGTGCTTGCGTTGCAGTTGCAGGTAGTTGTAGAGGCTGGGCTGATCGTCCTTGCTATGGTCATCTGCCGCCAGCAGGAATCCGCGCCCGCCGTGTTCGTCGGTAAACTCGTCCCAGAGCAATAGCTGGCGGCTGTCACTGCGGGTGAGACGCGCCAGCCCGGGAATAATAACCTGGTCGAATTCCAGCCCTTTGGCCTTGTGCAGGGTCATGACCTGCAACTTACTCTCCGGTTGCTCTTCACTAACCCTGATTTTTTCCAGCTGCAGCTGCAGCCAGGGTAAATCCATGCCGACGCCTTCACGCTCGGCTTTTTCCAGTAACTGGAAAAAGCGTTCGGCATCGATGAGCTGGGCCTGTTCCAGCACGGTGGCGGGACCGCCCAGTCGCTCCCACAGCTGTTCCAGCCAAACGCGCAGCGCCAGCCGGTCACGATCCGCCAGCGCCTGGGCCAGGGCGTCACGCAGATGCGACAAGCGAGCGTAGCCGTCACTGCTCAAGGAGCCAATAACCCCGGCATCGTTGATCAGCTGCCACACCGGGATATCTGCCGGGCGCTCGCCCCAGCTGCCAATGGCGTGCAGGTCCGCCAGCTGCAGACCGCACCAGGGTGCGCGCAACAGTCCCAGCCAGGCCACTCGATCGGCCGGGTTACACAGTGCCCGGGTCAGGGTCATCAGGTCCTGCACCGGCGGCGACGCGCCCAGGCTGTCCATGTCCTGTGCGGAATACGCAATGCCCTGCTGTTTTAAGGCACTGAGCAGGGGCTGCAGTTGGCTGCGGCTGCGGCCCAATACGGCTATCGATGTGCACTCGTCATCCGCGATGCCAAGACGCACCTGGTCGCAAATAAAGGCCACTTCCTGCTCCCTGGCGCTGTCACCGCTGAAACCGTGTGACACCACGGCGGGGGCATGAAACTCAGGCCGCACGGCTACTGCATCGGTAAACTTGACCTGACCGCGCCGCATATCGTCGCGCCCAGGAAAAGCCCAGGCAAAGGTTTCGTTAACCCACTCCACCACCCCGGCGTCAGAGCGGAAATTGCACAGCAGGTTCAAGTGTTGCAAGGGCACCCCGTTAAAGCCCTCCTCCCTTGCCCTGAGGAACAGACCCACGTTCGCATCGCGAAAACCGTAAATGGATTGCATCCCGTCGCCCACAATCATGATGGTTCTAGGGGCTTCTGGATTGGCTTCATTTTGCGCGCCCCAACCCCGGGTCAGCTTGCGTACCAGATCGTACTGAGTGATGGCGGTATCCTGAAACTCATCCACCAGGATATGCTCTATGCGGTAATCCAGCCGCAGTGCCAGCTCTGTGGGGGCGTCGTCTTCTCCCAGCGCCTGCAAGGCGGAAAGTGCAACCTGGGTATGGTCTACCTGGCCGCGTTGGGCGAATACCAGCAGTAGCTGCGCCGCCAGGTGCGGCAGTACGTGAAACAGCTGTACTACCAGTCTCCAGGACGCGTCTCCCGATGTGGTTTCAGGCAAACTGCCCAGGTCGCACAGTTCCTGCTCCAGTCCCTCCACTTCGCGCAATTGCGCAATAGCGGCGTACAACTGTTCCTTGCGCGCTTTCTCCTGAGTGCCTCCGGCGGGGAAGCCGACGCGCTTATCCACACTCTTGCGCCAGGCACCCTGCTTGGTAAGCAACAGTTCGCGCAACAGCCGCCACTGCGCAAGCTCACCCGGATCCGCAGCGGGAAAATCGTCCAGGGAATTGGCCCCCAGCTGCGCCGCAGCATACTGCTGTAGCTCGAGCAACTGTAAAGATACCGGGGCAAACTGCGCACTGAGCCGGGTAAGTTGTTCGCTGACCATAGCTTCCACGGTCTGCAATAACAGGCGCTCTGCCTGGCCCGGGTCATGGCGCAGGCCGATGTACTCGCGCCACTGGTCACGACGGCGCAACATGGATACCAACAAGTCCTGTACGCGCTGCCAGTTATTGTCGAAATGCGACAACACAGCTTTCAGATCATCTGCGACGGGTCCAGCGCGTTCCAGTCCCGCAAACAGCTGTAATACTGCCTCATTATAGAGTTCGGTGGCATCGTCAATAATCGCCGCCTGGCCCCCGAACGCACTGAGCACCGGCATCTGGCGGGTGAGACTGCCACAGAAACTGTCTATGGTTTTGATATTGATCCTGTTGATATCCCGAGTCAGGTGCCAGCCGCCGGCGACGTCAGCGTGCAAGGCCTGCTGCGCCAGGGCCCGCGTACGCTGTTCATGGGGGCTGTTACAGTCTTCATCAGCCTGTGCCGCGAGCAACGCTTCCACCACCCGGTGACGCATCTCAGCCGCAGCTTTGCGGGTAAAGGTAATCGCCAGAACCTGTTCCGGGCTCTGCACCCGGGATAGCAGTCGCAGGTAGCGCTGGATCAGCAGTTCAGTCTTGCCGGAGCCCGCCGGGGCGCTGACACAGAAACTTTGCAAAGGATCCAGGGCCAGCTCCCGCTGCTGTGCGTCAGCTATAGTCACGGCGTCACCACTTGTTCCATTCCGACCCGGCAGAGGCCTTGCAGCCCACACCAGGTACAGGCGTTGGCTTGCGGCTCCACCCGGGCATCGCCGTTGACAAACTCAGTGGCCAGCGCCTGAAGCTGGCCGCGCCAGCGCTCATTGAGCGCCTCCCAACTATCAATGTCCCAACCGCCGCGAACCAGCTTGGCCATATCAGACTTGATGCCCGGGGCAATATCAGCCTGCCCGGCACCAACAAAGGTGCATTCATCCGGTCGTAACTGGGCAAAACTCAGCGCCGCGGGCACTTCCTGGGCGGCGATGCCATATAACAACAGCTGCGGGCTCGCTGGCCGCTCACCCAACCAGTCCTGCAAACTACAGCGCCCTGATTTGTAATCTATGATTACCGCGGAGCCGTCGGGCAGGTGGTCGATGCGGTCAACCCGCAGGCGCAATTCCAGTGTCTCAAGTTCGAGGGTAAAGTCCTCTTCCCTACTGGCCACGACAAAGGCCGAGCGCTGTCGCTCCACGTCCAGCCACTGCCTCAGCAGGTCGTGCAAGCGCACCCCTTCCAGTTCACGCCAACCTGCGGTTGTGGCCTGTAATCCAGAGCGGGGCAATTCGTCCAGTGCGACCTGGACCGCGGTAGTAACCAGGTCATTTTCGGCCTCCTCGGACAACTGTTGCAGAAAGTCGCTATCGGGCACCAGGCCGAACAGGCAGTGGAGCGCCTGGTGCAAGAGCGAACCGCGCTGCGCCGCTGATACACCCGTTACCGGTTCGCCCAGAGGTTCTGCCAGCAGTCGCCGGCGAGCGAAGGCGCGAAACGGGCACTGGGACTGGTCCTCCAGCAGGGCACTGCCGCCCCCGATGCCAGCTCGTTCGGCGCCAGCCAGTGCCGGGGCCGGACTGTATTCAACAACTTCCAGGGCGCGATTGCGCCAGGCAGTGGTCCAACGCGGGTGCACCTGGTCCGCGTCGCCGCATTGCTCCAGGGCAAAACCCTTCAGCAGCGCGCTGGGCAGCTCCGCGACAGCATCTGCCTGCCGGGCATAACTGGCATAGAGCGTACCGGCACTGCGCTGGTATTGCTGCATCAGCCCCTGGGCAAAGGCCCATTCACGCTCTGCCGTGGCGTGTGGCATCTGCAAACCCCTCTGCAGCGCCAGCGGGATAAACGGATTGGGGCGCGCGGCTGCCGGCCAGCGGCTGGCCTGCATCCCGCTCAACCACAGGTAATCAAAAACCAGGCCGGCTGCTTCCAGACTGCCCAGTACCTGGATCGCGGTATCCGCCGTCTGGGGCTGGGAAATCTGCCGCCCAAGTATCGTCTGTAACAGCCCCAGAGCGCCTTCCAGCGAGACGGGGCCACATACGTCGTCATAGCTTGCCAACTCTTCCAGCACGCCATACCACTGCTGCACCTGCTGATGTTCCAGCGAATCCAGCGGTCCGCGGCCGGGCCAGCCCCAACTATCGAGCACGTCACACAGGGAGGCCAGCCAGCGCGAGGGCAGCTTGCTGCCGCGCAGGTCACGCATGGCCGCCACCTGTTGCAGGCATTTACCCAGTTGCAAGCCCTGTTGTTCCCCGGCCTTAACCTGATTGGCGAGATAGCGCAGGTCCGCCACATCCACTCTCTGTTTACCGCTGTCAAAGAGCATGCGCAACAGCTTCACGGCTACGGGTGAAGCTCCATCCTGCCAGCCCACAAAGCGACTTTGTAATAAACCCGGAATCAGGTCGACTTCAACAGTGACCAGGCACAGACGCAGCAATCGCATTGCGTCGCGTACCACGGGCGCGAGGTCCAGGGTAATGCCGGTGGAAAAGTTAACCGGCAGGCTGCCATAGTTCTCACCCAGGCAATCGAACTCACTCCGCAGCAGGTACTCCAGGGTACCCCGATCGCTGCTCATATCAGCCAGCACAATACCTATCCTGGCCCCGGGCTGCGCCTCACTGGTGCGCCTGGCCCAGGCGGCGATCGCAGCCAGTTCCACACGTTTATCCGGATAGCTGAGTGCCTTGCATTCGGCTACGGGGCCCGAGGGAGCAATGGTTTCCACGCGGTCGCACTGGGCCTGCACACAGGAGAGAAAAAGTGGCGGGATATCGTCAAAATCCAACAGCGCCACGTTCACCACGGGCAGCTCTTGTGCACAGCTGCGCAACTGGGAAATACAGTCTGCGCTCGTCGCCATATTGTTGGCCTGCAGGCGCTCCTCGAAGCGTGCCTGCCAGGTGAGCCAGCTGGCGCAGTCTTCATCCATGCTGAATGCACTGGCAAATCGGGTGTCTACCGGGTCGACCTGCCAACGCAGCAGAGTATTGCGCGCCTGGGCCGCCAGGCTGGCGGCTGCCGCGGTCTGCAGCAGGCTGTATTGACCCGTGGCGCGCTGCTCATCCTCGATAGCCTGTTGCCACAGTTGCAGTGCGTGGCCATCTCCCAGAGTGACTCTATCGGGGGTCAACCCAATCTCCACAGCTGCCTGCCACCGCTGCAGTAACCAGGACTCCATGGGGTATACCGGTATTGGTTGCCACACCCGGGTGCCATTTGCCAACTGCAGCTGATCCCAGGCCGCCTTGACTCTGCGCGCCAGGCGGAAATTGGGTGTAAGCAGGATATATCCGGCATCGATGAGCGGCAGCAGCGGCCGCAAATCGTAGAATTCCTGTGTATTTTGCCCCGGCAAATCGCCTACCCAAAAATCGTATGCTGCTATAGAATGACGCGCCGCTGCCGCAGCGTGCGGCGTGAATAAAACACTGTATCAGGTAACAGGTAATGAGCAACATCGAAGTACACAATACCAACATGGCCTCCCAGGAATTGCTGGTGACCCCGGAAGAATTGTGGCGCGCACAGCCCATGTCCGAGGCGGTCAAAAATACTGTGTCAAACAGTCGAGGTGTGATCAGGGATATTCTTGATCGCAAGGATCCGCGGCTGTTTGTCGTGGTAGGCCCCTGCTCTATTCACGACCCGGAAGCAGCGATGGATTATGCTCGCCGACTGCAGCGGCTGGCGCAGGAATTATCTGACACCCTTTACATCGTGATGCGCGTGTACTTCGAAAAGCCCAGAACAACAGTGGGCTGGAAGGGCCTGATCAACGACCCTTACCTGGATGATTCCTTCAAGCTGGAAGAAGGACTGCACCTGGGCCGCCGGCTGCTGCTGGACATTCTGGAACTGGGCCTGCCTACATCTACCGAAGCGCTGGATCCCATCTCCCCCCAGTATCTGCAGGACCTGATCAGCTGGAGCGCGATTGGTGCGCGCACCACCGAGTCCCAGACACACCGGGAAATGGCCAGTGGGCTTTCCTCTGCGGTGGGTTTCAAAAACGGCACGGATGGCGGCCTCACGGTGGCTACCAATGCACTGCAATCCGTGGCCAGCCCGCATCGATTCCTGGGCATCAACCGTCAGGGACAGGTTTCAGTATTTACCACCAAGGGCAATAGCTATGGGCATATCGTGCTGCGCGGCGGCAGCGCCGGGCCCAATTATGATTCAGTACACATCAAGCTGTGTGAACAGGCTCTGGAGAAAGCCGGTGTCCCGGTGAATGTGATGGTTGACTGCAGCCATGCCAACTCCAGCAAGCAGCCTGAGCTGCAACCGCTGGTAGTGGAGAATGTCGCCAACCAGATCCTGGAGGGCAACCGCTCCATCGTCGGACTGATGATCGAAAGTAACCTCAAGGCGGGTAACCAGCCTATTCCGGAGAACCTGCAGGACCTGGAGTACGGGGTATCAATTACCGATGGCTGTATCGACTGGGAGACCACCGAAACCTGCCTGCGCGCCATGCGAGACAAGCTGAAGCAGGTTTTACCGCAACGCGTTTAATATCCACCAGGATTTTGGCAGCGCGCTCCGCTGCCCTTAGTAGTAAGCCTGTGACTTGTCGGTATGGTCCGTCATGTCGCGCACGCCCTGGAGCTGCGGTACCTGTTCCAGCAGGGTCTTTTCTACACCCCCTTTGAGGGTCTGGTCCACCGCGCTACAGCCCTGGCAGCCGCCGCCAAACTGCAACACGGCAAACTGGTCTTCGGTTATCTCCACCAGGCTGACCTCACCGCCATGAGCGGCCAGGGCCGGGTTGACCTCGTTGTACAGCACATAATTGATGCGATCTTCCAGCGGGCTGTTCTCATCAACCCGGGGCATTTTGGCATTCGGTGCCTTGATCGTAAGCTGACCACCCATCCGGTCCTTGGAGTAATCAACCAGGGCATCTTCCAGGAACGGCAGGCTGCGCCCGTCAAACCAGGCGGTAAACCTGTCGTAGACCTTTTTTTCGTCCTCCTCCTGCAGGTCGCCCTCGCGGCAATAGGCGATACAGGTCTCCGCTCGCGGGGTACCCGGCTGGTTAATAAACACCCTGACACCCAGGGCATCGTCCTGTTTTGACAGCAATTCGACAAGATATTCCTGGGCCGATTCTGTAATGGTGATCATCTGACTTTCCATTCCGAGTAAATTAGTCGGGTATTCTAGCAAACTTGTACACAAATGTGCGACA
>JARFQU010000219.1 GCA_029287595.1 Halioglobus sp.
AGGAACAGGCTGCTGCCGGGACGGGCGATGCGCCGCAGGTTGGATAGCATGGTGGAGAAGCTATCCTCCCCCGGGGGCGCCGCTGGTGGCAGGGCATTGTTGTACGCCTTCAGCTCGGATAACAACGCCAGCACGGTTTTCCGGCTGCGGCGGGGTCGAATTTCCCTGTGCTCACTGTCATTGAACACCAGCCCGCCAATGCGGTCACCGGCCTCCAATGCACTCCATGCCAGCAGGCTGGAAAGCTGCGCCGCAAGCACCGACTTGAAGCAATGGCTGGATCCGAAAAACATACCGCTGCGCTGGTCGGTTACCACCATTACCGGCCGCTCGCGTTCCTCGCGGAACAGTTTTGTGTGCGCGTTCCCGGTGCGCGCAGTGACACGCCAGTCGATAGTGCGTATATCGTCGCCCGGCTGGTAATTACGCACTTCCTCGAAATCAATGCCGCGGCCGCGAAAATTGGATTTGTTGGGACCCGTCAGGGCGCTGAGGGCACGCTTGCGCCTGGCCAGTCGCAACTGCTTCGCCGGGAAGCGCAGGGCGATCAGGTCCTCCAGTTTCGCGTAGGCGCCACGGGCGGGCGCACTTGCATCAGCCAGGCGCATGTCTGTCAGCCAACGGGCACCAGGGCCAGTAATTCCTGCACCACCTGGTCAGGGCTTATGCCATTGGCCTCTGCCTCGAAGGTGAGCAGCAGGCGGTGGCGCAATACGTCGGGGGCGACAGCCTGGACGTCATCCGGGCTGACGAAGTCCCGGCCCTGCAGCCAGGCGTGGGCGCGAGCGCAACGATCCAGCGCGATGGTTGCCCTGGGGCTGCCGCCGTACTCGATCCAACTGGCCAGTTTTTCTGAATAGTTTTGCGGCGTCCTGGTGGCGATGATTAATTGCACTATATAGGTTTCTACAGCCTCAGCCATATGCAGGGCCAGCGTTTCCTGGCGCGCGGCAAATACGGTTTCCTGGCGCAGGACTGGCGGCGGTTGCCCGTGTTCCTGCACTGCTTCAGCCCGAGTCAGCCTGAGAATTTCGGTTTCGGCCCTGGCGTCCGGGTAGCCCACGTTGACATGCAACAGGAAGCGGTCCAGTTGCGCCTCAGGCAGCGGGTAAGTGCCTTCCTGCTCAATGGGGTTTTGTGTCGCCATCACCAGGAACAGGTGCGGCAACTGGTAGGTCTCGCTGCCAACGCTGATCTGCCGCTCTGCCATGGCCTCCAGCAGGGCCGACTGCACCTTTGCCGGCGCCCGGTTGACCTCGTCTGCCAGCACCAGGTTGTGGAATATGGGACCTTTCTGGAAGTGAAAGCTCGCCTCCTGGGGGCGATAGATTTCAGTGCCGGTGACATCTCCCGGGAGCAGGTCCGGGGTGAACTGGATACGGTGGAAGCTGCCTTCCACTCCATCGGCCAGGCACTTGATGGCGCGTGTCTTGGCCAGACCCGGAGCGCCTTCTACCAGCAGGTGGCCATCTGCGAGCAGAGCTATGATGAGTCTTTGTACCAGATGGGATTGGCCAATTATCTGCCGGCTGAGCCATTCTTCCAGGGCTCGAATGTCTGCGCTTGCCACGCGTTCTCCTGTTTCTGTCGATGTGTTTCAGGGTCGGCCGTCGCCAGCGGGATAAATGCGGCGGACGGCGCTAAAGAGGTCCGCATTGTAGCGAAACTGCCGGGCACGTCCAGTGCGCATGTACGGGCCGAATAAATAATCCATTGTGTGACCTGGTCCCGGGGTAAAAGTTCCGAGATTGGCGGCGCAATTGGCCCAGTTTGGTCTAGACTTAGCCCCAGGTGGCAAAACGTGATTACGGTTGAGTAAAGGGACCCCTGAATGGCTTGGGATACAGTAAAAGAAAGTTTGCTGGCCGAGCTGGCACAGCGTATCGATAAACGTGCCGAGGCCGCAGACAGGCAATCCCTGCACAATCTCAGCGCCTCTTTCTATAGCCGTTTCCCGGCACAGGACATGCGCGACAGATCGGTTGAAAACCTGTATGGCTGCCTATACGGTCTGCTGCGCTTTATGCGGGAATGGCCCGATACGGATCCCAAGATACGTATTTTCAACCCGGAAATTCAAAATCATGGCTGGGAGAGCAAATACACCACTCTGGTTATCCTGTGCCGCGGCATTCCCTTTACCATGGCCTCTGTACGCGGGGAATTGAACCGCCGCAATTTGCGTATCCATACTATTGCCAGCTCCAACCTGGCGGTTGAACGTGATGAGAATGGCGAGTTGAAGGGCGTATTGCACGGCGACAACGGTGATCATGCGTCCGACCCCGGGGAAGCCCTGTTGTTCTTCGAGATTGGCAGGCACTCAAATCCGGGGGAACTGGTAGAACTGCGTGAAACCCTGGCGTCCATACTTGCTGAGGTGGCGCTGGTGGTGGACGATTTTCCCGCCATCTGTGGGCGTCTGCAGCAGGCCGCTACTGATATTAACCAGAGTGCCTGCGTGGCGCGGGATCACCGCGAAGAGGCTGTCGCGTTCCTGGGTTGGTTGGAGCGCAACCATATGACCCTGTTGGGCTATGAATATCTCAGCGTCAAGCACCGCGGTGGCAACGTTACTATCAAGGAGGATAAAAAAGCCAGTCTGGGCTTGCTGCGCGAGCGCAAGACCCGTGGGGTGCTGGACCTGCAGTTTGATATTGAACACCTGTCACTGGAACAGTTGCACGGAAAACAGCTGAGTTTCTCCAAGTCCCGCAGCCGCTCCCGGGTTCACCGCCTCACCTATCCCGACTATGTCGAGGTGAAAGTGTTTGACGCCGAAGGTCAGGTTGTCGGGCAGCACCGTTTTATTGGCCTTTATACTGCCTCGGTTTACACCATGAATCCGCAATTGATACCGATACTGCGGCGCAAGGTGGAGCAGGTGATGGAACTGTCCGACCTGGAGTGGGCAGCCCATGAAAGCCGTGAAATGGTGCGCGTCCTGGAAGGGTTTCCCCGGGAGGAGCTATTCCAGTCCAGTGTGCAGGAACTCTATGACACGATCACCGAGGTAAACCAGATTCAGGAGCGCCGGCAGACACGCCTGTTTGTGCGCAAGGACCCTCACGGCAAGTTCGTTAATTGCCTGGTCTATATTCCCCGGGATCGGTACACCACGGAACAGCGGGAAAAAATAGAATCCATATTGACCTCTGCCTTCCACGCTGAGGAATCTGAATTTACCACGCATTTTTCTGAATCCATCCTGGTGCGCTGTCACTTCGTACTGCGGGTCAACCCGGCGACACCCCTGGATTTCGATCCGGCGGAGATCGAGGGGCAGATTGTACAGACCACCCTGGCCTGGGAGGATCGCCTGCGCCTGCGCCTGATCGAGGAATTTGGTGAGGAGCAGGGCGAGCAATATGCCAGCGATCTCAGCACGGGTTTCCCTCCGGGTTATCGCGATGATTTTGACCCGCGCGTCGGGGTGCTGGACATCAAGAAGATACTGCGTGTGATCAAGGGCGAGGAACTGGCCATGAGCCTGTATCGCCTGGTTGAAGAGGGCGATGATCGTCTGCGTCTGCGCCTTTATCACCGTGGGCAGAGCCTGCCCTTGTCAGATGTGCTGCCCATATTGGAGAACCTGGGTTTGCGGGTGGTAACAGAGCGACCTTATGGGGTGCGCGCCAGTGATGGTGTGGTCTACTGGGTGCAGGAGTTCAGCCTGATCTACTCCCTGTCCCACAATATCGTGATGGACCAGGTCAAGGACGAATTCGAGGATGCTTTTGGTCGTATCTGGTTCGGCGAAGCTGAGAGCGACTCGTTCAACCGTCTGCTTATCGGCACGCGCCTGAGTTGGCGGGAGATCGCATTGCTGAGAGCTTATGCACGCTACTTACGGCAATTGCAGTTTCCCTACAGCGTGGAATATATCGCCGAGACCATGGCGAATCACCTGAATATTACCGCCTGCATCGTGGAACTGTTCCTGACGCGCTTTTCCCCCGTGTTTGACGGTGATGAGGACTGGCGAGGCCAGCGGGAACTCGCTGTAGAGGAACGCATCCGCGACTCACTGGATGAGGTGACTAACCTCGGCGAAGACCGCATTTTCCGTCAGTTCGTGCGGGTCATAAAGGCTACCCTGCGCACGAATTTCTTCCAGGAGGAGAGAGACGGCACCCTGAAACCCTATTTTTCTTTCAAACTGCGACCGGCGGCGATACCGGATATACCCAAACCGGTACCTATGTTCGAGATATTTGTGTATTCGCCCCGGGTGGAGGGCGTCCATTTGCGCGGGGGCAAAGTGGCTCGTGGTGGCTTGCGCTGGTCCGATCGACAGGAAGATTTTCGTACTGAGGTGCTCGGACTGGTCAAGGCCCAACAGGTAAAAAATGCGGTCATTGTACCGGTGGGCGCCAAGGGTGGCTTTGTCGCCAGGCGGCTTTGCCCGGAGATGTCACGGGAGGAAGTGCTGGAAGAAGGGATTGCCTGCTACAAGTTGTTTATTCGCGGCCTGCTGGATATCACCGACAATCGCACAGATGCGGGCATTGAGCGCCCGCATCACGTGGTGGCCAAGGATGAGGAGGATCCCTACCTGGTGGTGGCTGCGGACAAGGGCACTGCAACCTTCTCCGATATCGCCAATGCCCTGTCCGCGGAGTACGGATTCTGGCTGGGTGATGCCTTTGCATCCGGTGGCAGCGTCGGCTATGACCATAAGAAAATGGGTATTACTGCGCGCGGTGCGTGGGTGTCGGTGCAGCGGCTCTTTCGGGAAATGGACCTGGACGTACAGACCACTGATTTCACCGTGGTGGGTATTGGCGATATGGCCGGTGATGTGTTTGGTAACGGTATGCTCTGTTCGCAGCACATTCGCCTGGTAGCTGCTTTCAACCACCAACATATCTTTATAGATCCCGAACCCGATGCGCAGAGCAGCTATCTGGAACGGCAGAGATTATTTGGGCTGCCTCGCTCCAGTTGGAGCGATTATGATGAAAAACTTATTTCCAGTGGCGGCGGGATTTTCTCACGCGCGGCCAAGTCGATAAGTATCTCGCCTGAAATGCAATCCCGTTTCGACATCGAGCCCGCAACCCTGACGCCCAACGAGCTGATATCTCACTTGCTGAAGGCGAGGGTAGACCTGCTGTGGAATGGCGGTATTGGCACCTACGTTAAATCGACCATGGAATCGAATACGGCTGTAGGCGACAAGGCCAACGATGCCCTGCGTGTCGATGGCAACGATTTGCGCTGTCGTGTCGTGGGCGAAGGCGGCAACCTGGGTTTGACGCAATTAGGTCGGGTGCAGTACGCGCTGGGCGGAGGGCGTTGCAATACTGACTTTGTCGATAACGCCGGAGGCGTCGACTGCTCGGATCACGAGGTCAATATCAAGATACTGCTCAATGCGGTTGTGGCACGCGGTGACCTTACCGAAAAGCACCGCAACGCGCTGCTGGAAGAGATGACAGAAAGCGTTGCCGAGCTGGTGCTGGACAATAATTACCGGCAGGTGCAGGCAATCAGCCTCGCAGAGTTCCAGGCGGAAGAACGCAGTGGTGAATACCGGCGCTTTATTCGCAGTTTTGAAGAGGCGGGAAAACTGGACCGGGCCCTGGAGTTTATTCCCTCCGACGAGGAATTGGCAGAGCGTCGGGTGCAGGGCAAGGCGCTCACCCGCCCGGAGCTATCGGTATTGGTATCTTATGCCAAGGCTGTACTGAAAGAGGAGTTAATCGACTCAGACCTGGGGGCCGATCCCTACCTGGCCGCCGCCGTGCGCAGCGCTTTTCCACCACGCCTGGCGCAGGAGTACGACCAGGAGATACTGGACCACCGGCTACATCGTGAAATCATGTCTACCCAGATCGCCAATGACATTATTAATCGACTGGGGTTCAATTTTGTGGCGCGCCAGCAAAAAGCCACCGGTGCCCAGGTCGCGGATGTCGCCCGGGCTTATACCACGGTGCTTCACATCTATCGGCTGCGGGATACCTGGGGTGCAATCGAGGCCCTGGATGACAAGGTCTCCAGCGGTGTGCAGATGGAGATGATGCTGGGCCTGATCAGCCTGGTCAAGCGCGCTACGCGATGGCTGCTGCGCAACCGACGGCACCAACTGAAACCCACCGAGAGTATCGCGGAATTTGACGCCCCCCTGGATCAACTGCGTGAAGCCTTCCCGGCCATGCTGCGTGGGCGTGCTGCCGAGCAGTACCAGACGCTGTTTGAGCACTTTGTGGAGGCGGGTGTTGACGAGATACTGGCAAAGACGGTGGCCAGCACCCATGTTGGCTATACCGCGCTGGGTATTATCCAGGCCGCGGGTGAAACTGACGCACCACTGATGGACGTCGCCAGCCTGTATTTCGCTATGGGTGAGCGCCTGGAGCTGGACTGGTTCAGTGGCCAGATACTGGCCTCGAAAGTGGACAATGAGTGGCAGGCCCTGGCGCGCGACACTTACCTGGAAGACCTGGAATGGCAGCAACGCACGCTTGCCGTAGGTGCCCTGCGCCATATGTGCGCTGACCGCAACCTGCTTAACTGTATGAAGACCTGGGAACAGCAGGAGGCGCCCCTGCTGGCCCGCTGGCAGGAAATGCTGACTGAGCTGCACGCGACGGATGCCCCCGATTTCGGCATGTTCGCCGTGGCAAACAGGGAATTACTGGATCTGGCGCAAAGTAGCACCCGCAAGACCTGATAACCCTGCTGCTGTTCGGATGCCGGCGCTGTCAGGGCGCCGGGGAATTGCTGCTCAGTGAGTTACAGTGCGCGCATCTTGTGAACACCTGATACACCCGTGAGGCCATCCCATTGGTCGCAGCGACCTTCGCGCCAACCCGTCAGCCAGTTCTGGCGATGTAAATCGTCAGCGTGGGGACAGGTCTCGCTACTGCGTCCGGAGACGCCGGCCTGGTAGCCCTTATCGAATGCCCTGGTATTCATGTCGCGCTTCTGTCTTCTCATAGAGAGTGTCTCCGTTGCAGGCGAGGGGGGCCCCCTGAAGTGGCGAGTGCTTTCACTCACAGTACGCCAGGTGGCGCTCGTTCCTGGTATTGTGTTGCGCGTATCGGCTTAAAAAACAGCGAAGCAATACAGCGAAGGATGCCCGCAGGCATGAGCTAATAAAACCAGAGAGCAGCCGGGATCGCTACTATCGTTTAGTTCTGAAAGCGCTTATTTCATATAACCGAAATCTTGTCCCGAACAGAAAAATCTATAAAAGTTATATAAAACAATTAGATAAGGCGTTTATCTATAAATAGAATTAGGGTATTCAGGTGGTTTGAAGGTCTCTCAGTGGTCTATAGTGTAATGAGAACACGCCCACAGGTTCGTAACGACTGGCAGGAGTACCCGCAAGTGGCTGAGCAGTTTTCCCAATTGGAAGAAACCCATAAGCAGTTTATAGCGCAGCAGCATATGTATTTTGTCGCTACCGCCGGCGCCCAGGGCATGGTGAATCTATCCCCCAAGGGTATGGACAGTTTGCGGGTGCTGGACAGCAATACTGTAGCCTGGTTGAACCTGACCGGCAGCGGCAATGAAAGTGCGGCCCATGTGTTGGAAAACGGCCGTATGACCATCATGTTCTGCTCTTTTGGCAGGCAGCCGTTGATAATGCGTCTCTACGGGTTGGCCAGGGTGGTTCACCCGCGAGACCAGCAGTGGCAGGAGTTATTGAGCCTGTTTCCAGCCATGCCCGGGTCGCGGCAGATTTTTGTGTTGGATGTTGCCCTGGTGCAGACCTCCTGCGGTTATGCGGTGCCGCACTATGAATTCCAGTCTGATCGCCATACATTGGTTAACTGGGCGCAAAAGCATAATCCCCAGGGCATAGAAGATTACTGGCAAGAAAAAAACACCAGGAGTCTTGACGGGCATGATACCGGCATATTCTGAGCGTCTGGACCGGGTTGTAACATTTGGGGTCTTTGCGGGCCGTGGAGTAAGACCATGGGAGAGTTGATTGTTATTGCGATACTGCTGGGAGCGGGTTACTGGTACTGGAGCGGCCCCTATCAAGCGGCACGCCCCAGCCCCGAGGAGACGCAGCTGCACAGGAACGCGGAAAACATGCGCAAGTGCATGCGCCGGGAGGCTCCCATGGTGATAATGAGGAACCCGCGGTAACCGATGCCAATGGCAATGCCCTGGCAGACGGCGATACCGTCACTGTGATTAAAGACCTTAAGGTCAAGGGCTCTTCATCGGTGGTGAAGGTTGGCACCAAGGTCAAGAATATTCGCCTGGTAGAAGGCGATCATGATATTGACTGCAAAATTGACGGTATTGGCGCGATGAAACTGAAATCCCGGTTTGTTAAGAAAGCTTGATAGGGCAGGGACCTAAATGGGCGTAATCTCTGTAAGTACGGATTGTGATCACGACGTGGCGGGTATACTTTCAGCTGCATTCGCGGATGATCCGGTGATGGCTTGGGTAAGTGATAAACCTGAGTTTGTACCGACACTTTTCCACATGGTTCTACCTGCTTTTATACGGCATGGCCTGACTTACGTTGAAGCGCAAGGCCGCGGTGCCGCTTCCTGGCTTGGCCCCGGGGCGAAGGTCAAATGGCCCTACTTACGTTTCTTGACCTTTCTTCGAGTATGCGGCATTCCCGGCGTCTATCGCTTACTGCTCAGCGGTGCGAAAATTGACAAGTACCACCCGCGGGACCCTCACTACTACCTGTTCGCCATAGGAGCGCCTCCCGCTCATCAGGGGCAGGGCGTGGGCAGCTTGCTGATTGCGGAAATGTTGCGTCGATGTGATCAGGAGCAGGTTCCCGCTTACCTGGAGAACTCCAAGGAAGCCAACCTGGCTTTTTATCAGGGTCATGGCTTTGAAGTAATCAGGCAAATACGCTTTGCCAAAGACGCGCCACCCCTGTGGATGATGTGGCGCGAGCCTCGCCAATAGCGCCACCTGGTAAGCAGTGTTAAACAGCCGCCTACGGGTCCAGGAGTTCTATCCAGTGCACGACGGGTAAGGCTGTCGCCTGCTGCAGATGCAGTTGACAGCCCACATTGGCGGTGGCGATTAATGTTGGCGATGCACCCGTGAGGGCACTGATTTTATCATCCCGCAAGCGCTCGCTGGTTGGTGCTTGCAGGATGGAATAGGTACCAGCGGAACCGCAACACAGGTGATCCTCCCGGGTGGCCGCCAGGCTAAAACCGGCGCGCTGGAGAATTTCCCGGATAAGTTCAGGCTGTTGCAGTCCGTGTTGCAAGCTACAGGGAGTCTGCACCGCTATCCGGCCAATATCTGTGTTCAAGGTGAGCTGCTCCAGGTTTTCCTTTGCCAGCACCTGGCTTATATCCAACGCCAGCGCTGACACGCGGGCGGCTTTATCGGCATATTGACTGTCGTGTTGTAGCAGCTTGCCATAGTCTGCGAGCATTACTGAGCAACCACTGGCACTCGATATAATGGCTTCTGCGCCATTTTCGATAGCCTGCCACCAGGCATCGATGTTGCGTCGAATGTCATCCAGGCCAGCGTCGTGAGCGGACAGGTGGTAGTTTACTGCGCCACAGCAGCCCGCCCTGGAAATCGACACCAGGGTGATTCCCAACTTATCCAGCACCCGTCGCGCGGCGATGTTGGTTGCCGGGGTTGCGACACTCTGCACACAGCCCTCCAGCACCAGCATACGGCGCTTGTGATTGGGAGCTGGCCTCGGTCGCAGCGACTGCCTGGCGGGTACTTTTTCGCGCAGCGCTCTGGGCAGTGCAGGTCGTAGCAGCTGTCCCGCGGTCAAGACCGTTTTGAACAAGCGCGGCCGTGTTAGCACATAGCGCAGGGAGCGGCGCACAACTCGTTCCAGCGCCGGGCGGGCGACCCGCTGTTCCACCAGCTCACGACCGATATCCAACAGCTGGCCATATTGCATGCCGGAGGGACAGGTGGTCTCACAGCTGCGACAAGTGAGGCAGCGATCCAGGTGTGTTTGTGTCGCGCTGCCTGCCTCCCCGGTTTCCAGCATTTGCTTGATCAGGTAAATACGGCCCCGGGGGCTGTCGCGCTCGTCGCGCTGATCCAGGTAGGTCGGGCACGTGGCCAGGCAGAAACCGCAGTGTACGCAGGCACTGGTCAATTGCGCCGCGGTCTGTCCGGATTGCGTATCCCTGAGGTCGGGGTGCAGTTCTACATGCATGCCCTGGGCTCCTATAACCAGCCGTAAAGCCGTCCGGGATTGAGAATTCCCTGCGGGTCAAAAGCGTATTTAAGACGCCGCTGCAGGCGCTGGGCCAGGGCTCCGGGGGTTGGGCGCACCTCGCTATTGCGGTCTCCGCCGCAAAACAGCGTGGCGTGGCCTCCGGCGCTTTGTGCAGTGCGCTGTAATTCAGGCAGCGAGAATTCGCCGCGCAGCCAGCGCTGGGCGCCGCCCCAATCTATCAGTGTCTGTGCTGGGTCGCCGGTGGGCAACGCGCTGCTGTTCAGCGATAAACGCCATAGGGGTTTGTCACCGGCGAAAAACGGCAGAGACATATCCCGCAGTTGCGCCCATAAGTCCTGGACATGGTCCAGCTGTTCGCCGCCCCATAGATCCGCAGTGTGCTTGACTGCAGAGGCCGCCCCGGAAATTCTCAGGTACAGTTTTCCATCCAGCCAGAATGCACCGCTCAGTGGTCCTGGCTGGCCTGCGCGCTGGTTCATCATGGCAACCGACTCCGGTGCTGACATTTCGTAGCACAGGGTGATGGTGGATTCCGGACGCGGCAGTAGCCTGATACTGATTTCCGTCATAATACCCAGGGTGCCCAGTGCACCGGCTTGCAGGCGCGACACATCGTAGCCGGCGACGTTTTTCATGACCTGGCCGCCAAACTTGAGCAGCTCCGCTTTGCCGTTGATCAGCCTGGTACCCAGGACAGTATCTCGCACCGAGCCGTACCAGGGGCGCGCGGGACCTGATAGATTGCAGGCCAGGGTGCCACCCAGTGTGGCCCGGCCATCAAACTGCGGGGGTTCGAAGGGTAGTATCTGGTTTTCCGCTGCCAGTGCGGCAACAATATCCACCAGGGTCGTGCCCGCCCTGGCCGTCATAACCAGCTCGCCCGGCTGATAGTCGATGATGCCCCGGTGCGCCGAAATATCCAGTATTTGCGCATCGCATCGGCGTCCGGCGATGTGCTGTTTGCTGCCCCCCGCACTGATGTATAGAGGGCACTGGCGCGCACCCGCCTCGCGCACCGCGCTGAGAATAGCCTCGGTATGATCACTCATGCTGCTGCCTGTTGGGCAGTGCCCGGTATTCCTGGCAGCGCTTGAGTATGGGTATGCCTTTACCGGGATTCAGGTTGAGTTGCGGGTCGAATGCATGCTTGATGTCTTCCATCTGCAGCAGTTCCAGTTCACTGAACTGGCTGGACATCTGCGCCAGTTTTTCCAGGCCCACTCCGTGCTCCCCGGTGATGCAGCCGCCCACGGCGACAGACAGCTCGAGAATTTTAGCGCCGAACTCTTCGGCCCGCTCTATCTGCTGTTGATCGCTGGCATCAAACAGAATCAGCGGATGCAGGTTGCCGTCACCGGCGTGAAAGACATTGGCAACGGCCAGTCCGTATTCCCCGGAAAGGCGAGATATTTCCTGCAGCACATGAGTTACCTGGCTGCGCGGTATGGTGCCGTCCATGCAGTAGTAGTCCGGTGACAGTCTGCCGACAGCAGGGAACGCGGATTTACGGCCTTTCCACAACAGTGCCCGCTGCGCTTCGCTGGTGGATACGGTGAGTGAGCTCGCCCCCAGGGAGCGAAACAGTTCGCTGACCCGTGTGCTGTGTTGCGCGACTTCCTCGCTGGTACCATCGACCTCGCACAATAGCAGTGCCTCAGCGTCCCGGGGATAACCCGCGGCGGCAAAGTCTTCGGCCGCCTGGATAGCCAGCCGGTCCATCATTTCAAGGCCGGCGGGGATGATGCCGGCAGCGATGACCGCGCCCACCGCGTCGCCGGCTGCGGCGACACTATCGAACCCCGCCATGATGACCCTTGCCTGCTCCGGTCGCGGTAGCAGGCGCACGGTGACCTCCACTACGATCCCCAGCAGCCCCTCGGAACCTGTCAGCAGCGCCAGCAGGTCATAACCGGGGCTGTCCAGACCCTCACTGCCAATGGTGAGCTGCTCACCGGCCACCGTCAGCAGCTCCAATGACAGTATATTGTGCACCGTCAGTCCATATTTAAGGCAGTGCACGCCACCGGAGTTCTCCGCCACATTGCCACCAATACTGCAGGCTATCTGGGAGGAGGGGTCCGGGGCGTAGTACAGGTCGTGTGCCGCCGCAGCCTCGGAAATACTCAGATTGCTGACTCCGGGCTGAACCCGGGCGGTACGCGCCAGCGGATCGATGTTGATTATCTTGTCCAGCTTGCTTAGCCCCAGCAGCAGACCTTCCGGGTGCGGCATGGCGCCCGCACACAGGCCGGTGCCCGAGCCTCGCGCGACGACGGGTACGCCTAGCTCGTCGCATAGCTGCAGCACCTGGCGCGCCTGTGCCACCGTCTCCGGCAGGGCCACCAGCAATGGCAGTTCCCGGTAAAGAGAGAGTCCGTCACAGTCAAAAACGCGCTGTGACTCCGTGTCCTGCACCAGGCAGTGCGCCGGCAGGCAGTGCTGGAGCCGTTCTACCAGCGCCTGGTGGTAGTGGGGTGGGGTGCCTGACATTACAGGTGTACCACGACCTGGCGCACACCCGCATGATGTCGATGCTCCCACAGGTAAATGCCCTGCCAGGTACCCAGCAGCAATTCCCGGTGTTGAAAAGGAATGCTCACCTGGGTTGCCGTCAGCGCCGACTTGATGTGTGCGGGCATATCGTCCGGTCCCTCCAGAGTATGGGTGTAGAGGCTGTCGTTCTCCGGTACCAGGCGATTGAGCCAGTTCTCCAGGTCGATACGCGCGCTGTCGTCATAATTTTCCTGTACCAGCAGGCTGGCGGAGGTGTGGCGGATAAACAGGGTGCACAGGCCTTCATCGGTAGCAGCGTGCTGCAGCAGTGGGCGCAGCTGGTCGGTAATGGCGTAAAGCCCCTGTCCGTTTACATGAATGGCGAGTTGTGCAATCAAATCCTGGCTCCGCTGCCCGGCCGCTGTGCGGTGGGATAATGGCAGGCTATCCTACGCCATCAGGTGATTGACATAAAGTAAGCACCGTCCTGCCTGCAAAAATGAACCAGGGGCTGAAACATGGCCTGCTACCGGTGGATCCGCTGGCAGCCTGAGCCTCAGCAGTCATAATGACAAACTCGAATTTGACGATACCAGGAGACAGTTGAGATGCGGGATTTCAAGGGAAAAGTAGCGGTAGTGACCGGCGGTGCCAGTGGCATAGGACGCTCCCTGGTAAAGGAGTTGCTGCAGGCCGGGGCAAAAGTGGTCATCGGTGACGTTGAGCAGTCTGCCCTGGATCGCGTGCTGGAAGAGTTTGCGGGTATGGGTGATTTGCAGGGCCAGGTCACCGATGTTTCCAATGCCGGGTCATTACATGCGCTGGCGGACAAGGTCTATGAGGCCCATGGTGCCTGCCACCTGCTGTTTAACAATGCCGGTGTTGCCGCCCCTTCGGCTAACGTATGGGAAACCACACCCAACGACTGGACCTGGGTGCACGGGGTTAACGTTCTGGGCGTGATACACGGTATACAGGCTTTTGTGCCACGTATGCTGGCCGCGGGGGAGGAGGGGCATATCATCAACACCTCCTCTGGGGACGGCGGAATTTCCCCGCTGCCCTACCAATCGGTGTATGCCTCGAGCAAGGCGGCCGTCTCCTGTATCAGTGAGTGCCTGGCCGCCCAGCTGGAGAGCGAGGGCACCTCGCTTGGCGCGTCGGTGTTTTATCCCTCAGGCGGACTTCTGGATACTGGTATCTGGACAACCGACCGCAATCGTCCGCAAGACCTTGCTCGGGAGCAGCCCTACGCCCCCGTGCCGACCATCCAGGATTTCAAGGTGGCCGCGCAGGCTGCGGGTATGGAACTGGAGTTCCAGGATCTCGATGAACTGGCGCGCTACTGTCTGGATGGCATTCGCGAAAAGCGCTTTGTGATTATGATTGACGTGCAGGATGCGGAGACCACACTGCATCAGCGCGCTGAGCGTATTGGTCGCGCCGCGCTGCCTATAGACCTCGCTGAAATCCCACAGTTATAGCTGGTTTTCTATGGGCAGCGTGCGATAGAAGCCTGCCATAAAGCGGCGGCCCCAGCTGGCCTGGGGCTCCTTGTGGCGAACCACAGGCGTATCGCCGCCGCTGTAGGTCCAGCGTAGATTGCCACTGGTATCGAGGTCGACCTTGTAGGTTACCCGTGGCAACTCGCGCATTACCGCCTCCGCAAAAGCGGCGCCGACCGTCGACGACTCTATAAATAAACCCATTTCCGTATTGAGCCTGATAGAGCGGGGGTCGAAATTCAGTGAACCCACAAAAATGGTCTGGCGATCGATAACGGATGCCTTGGAGTGCAGCGTTACCTGTTCCGGGCTGTGGCCCCAGGCCGTGGCTTCGCCTTCGAAAGCGGCGCGGATTTCATAAATCTCTGCCCCTGCTTGCAACAACCGTTTGCGATATCGAGCGTAATGACCGTGCACCGCCACGTGATTGGTTGATGCCAGGGAGTTCGTGATGATGACCACCCTTACGCCCCGGGCAACCAGTCCCTTTATGAGCTCTCGTCCCTCCTTCTGCGGTATAAAGTAGGGTGTCACAATAGCGACTTCCTGTTGGGCCGCTGCGAAACGCCGCGCTTTCTCCCGAGCCAGTACCGCCAATTCCTGAGTGCCGACTTTGTGCAGCAGCTTGTCCGGGCTGTCGGTAATCAGGACCGCCTCGGCCGGGACCGGGGTAATGCGCTTTTCGCGGATATCCCGCAGCATGGTGCTGTTTACCGCCTGGGAATAAATGCCCTTGGCACCGGCATCGGCCTCCTCGCGCATCAGCTGGCGCCACCGTTCCAGTTCCGCCGGATCTATGGGAGCCCTAAATGCAGCCACCGGGACAGCCAATTGACTGTTCCAGAATTCATCGAAGCCTGCGCCAATTTCCTTTACCACCGGCCCCAGGACGAATACCTCGTAATCGTCGAATAGTACGTCCTGGGTTAGCTCAAAATACTCCTCACCAATATTTCGTCCACCCACGATGCTCATGCTGCCATCGACGGTAAAAGATTTATTGTGCATGCGACGGTTGGCGCGACCGAAATCCAACAGGTAAGCCCAGTAGCGCAGGCTGTTGCGTGACACCGGGTTGAACATGCGGACTTCGATATTGGGATGGGAGTCCAGCAGCGTGAGCTGTCTGTCAATGCCCGGTGAAAATATATCGTCAATCAACAGCCTTACCTTTACGCCGCGGTCCGCGGCCAGCAACATCTTGCCCACAAACAGGGCCCCGGCGCGGTCGTTCTTGAGGATAAAATACTGGGCATCAATGGTATTTTGCGCAGCCGCCATCATGCGTAAACGCGCTCCCAATGCGTCAATGCCGCTGGTCAGGCCGATGAAACCGGACTCGTCACCGTTTTCTTGTTGCCATTGGGCGGCAGCATTTCCCATTACCGTATTGGGATCCGGCGCGCGGGAATAAGTTGCGATTTTAGGGTAATCGAAAGGCACACTGGCGCAGCCTGCGAGCGTCAGCGCGGCTAACAGAATAAGCCGCCTGGCTAATTTCGCGGGCGCAAGTTGTCTAGAAAGAGGTTTTAAGCCTGCGTTAAAGCGCCGGTACATACAGGGGCCGCTGATTACCTGAAATTACCCGCTAATGATAACAGTTGCGCCCCCGATTGCTTGTACAATATGGCTTCCTTTCACCATGGGTACCATCGCGTTATGGCGCAATCAATCTGTATATGGGTAGATGCTGATGCCTGCCCCAGGGTTATTCGCGAGATTCTGTTTAAGGCCGCGGTTCGTGTCGGGGTGCCTTTGACCCTGGTGGCCAATCACACCCTGGCTATCCCGAAATCGCCTCTGATCCGCAGCTTACAGGTGGAGCAGGGCTTTGACGTGGCGGACGACTATATCGTAGCGCAGGTGAATGCCGGCGATCTGGTCATTACCTCCGACATACCCATGGCATCGGAAGTAATAGAAAAAGGAGGACACGTTATCACCTCGCGAGGCGAGCGCTATACCCGCGAAAATATCCGGCAGCGGCTCAATATGCGAGATTTTATGGATACCATGCGTTCAAGCGGGGAGATGACCGGCGGCCCGGCTGCTCTGGGTCCACGTGACAAGCAGGCCTTCGGTAATGCCCTGGACCAGTTCCTGGCAAAGCATGCACGAGGTTGAAGCCCGGTACCCCTGTGCAGGTAGAGGCAGCGCCGCCGCGATGCAACAACGATTTGCGCCGCTGTCTCAATAACGGAATGAGGACTTCCAGCGTTCGTAGACGATCGGCCAGACCTTTCCCTTTTTTTGTGCCACCTCGCTCTCAAAGTAATGGTTCATGCGCTTCAGATCACTGATGTTGTCCTTGACCGCGGCCCCGACCAGGAAATCAGTAAAATCTTCAGCGACCATGTTGCCTTCGCGATAATAGTAGGCGTAGACACCCATGGCATGCGCAACGGAGACCGCTTCAGCGGTAGACATGACAGCCGAGGCCAGTCTGTCCGTGCTGCGTCCG
>JARFQU010000222.1 GCA_029287595.1 Halioglobus sp.
ACACTGACGGTTTATTATAGGTTGATCGTAGAGCTCCGGGATTGGACAGGCCGGGCACCTACCGAGGGCGCGGGTGGGAATTTTGTTCTAGCCAGCGGGTCCGGGCAAAAGCAGGCTTTTCAGTCGCTCCACGATATTCGCTTGGTGAAAAGCCTGCTTTCCCCCGGCCCCTTGCACCGCGAAGCTGCGGGATTCTTTACCCAATCCTGCGCTTGGAGAGTACAGGCACCTGCCGAGGGCGCGGGCGGGAAAGTGTTTCTCACCAAGCGAATATCGTGGAGCGACTGAGAAACACTTTTCCGCCCGGGACCGCTGGACTGAGAAAAACTTCCCGCCAGCGCCCGTTAGGGCACCTCGGACAATACGTTGCGCTAGATAAAACCAAGCCGGGGATAAGCGGGGACACTCATCGATCAGCTTCCAGCCCTCACCGCCTCGCCAATGCGCGAAGAACCATAAAAAAAACGGGGCCTGAGCCCCGTTTTATCAAGCGGCAGCACGGGCGGGTTTGTCACCCTCCGCGGTCTTGGGGGCCTTCTTGGCCGGCCGGGATTTTGCGGCAGCTTTTTTCCGTGTTGCCGGCTTTTTCTTCACCGCGGGTGCTCGCTCCGTCTTGTCAGAGTGCAAGCGATGCTCCCGTTGCGCCTCACGGTCCGCCCGGGTAGGCGGCGGCCTGCGGCGGGACGCGCGGGGGCGGTGATACTCGGAGGCATCCGGGCGCAGGTCGCCCTGCTCGAAGCGCAACAGGATTTCCTCCATCGTGCGACTGATTTTGGTGCAGATCCGAATCGACTCCACACTGGGGAATGCCGAATGTTCCCCACCCTCCATCAACTCGATAAGATCCTTTTCTGACAGGTGTGACAGCAGCTTCGCCGGGTTGTACCAGCGGAAGCTGGGGACGATATTGATATCACCGCTGTACTCCTGGTCCATCAAGGCATGCACACTGTTCATCAGCATATTGAAACGGGGCCAGGTATCGCCCTGTTTCTGCACCATACCGCGGTAAAAATTCAGTAACTCACGACCCATGCCCACACCCAGACTGCCCAGGGCAGAACTCAGCGCGCCGGATTCGCTTTTCTTGCGAATAAAGGGAATCGCGATAGGGTTAACCATGCTCACAATATAGTGGTTAGTGCTGTACAGGCGCTGCAAGCGCTTGGCAGGAAGGTCGTCCGCGATAGAACCGTCCACCCACTTGCGTGTGGGCAGGTAGGGCTGTGACTCGCCGTGAGCATTCTTGGCCATCAGCATGACCGGTGGAAACACCCCCGGCACCGCACAGGAAGCCATTACCGCCGAACGCACGAAGACGTTGGGTGATGTGATAGCGTTGAGCAATCTCGAGCGCTGGTGCAACTCCGCCGGTGCAACCGTAATACTGATCTGCCGGCCGGTTTTCTCATAGGCCTCCTGGAAGGTCATATTAGGTATCATCCGGGCCACCAGGTTCTCCAGGTCACCCACGTCTATTTGCGGATTCGCACCGAAAAACATCTGGGAAAACACACTGGCTTCACGCTCCGCTTCAAAGTGCACATTGGCGGGCTCATAGAAGTGCTCCAGTTCCTTGTCACTGTGTGTACCCAGCACGCCGGCCACCAGGGAGCCGGCGCTGGAACCGGAAACAACCCGCGGCAGCAGGCCCTGCTCCAGCAAGGTCTTCACCACACCCAGATGATAAAAGCCCAGCACACCGCCGCCACTGAGCATTAGCGCGGAGCGGCCAAAACACACATTCGCGCGGTAGAAAAAGTCCAGTTTCTCCTGCACATTTATGGCGTCGTCTTCCAACTCCGCCAGAAAGCGCAGGGAATCATCGATTTCATCGATGTACTGCTCGATCAACTTCTTGGTGCCGAATTTGGCCCGGTTGTACAGCGCGCTGCGCCCCATGCCCCCCATATTGCCGTGGATGCCCTCGTTCAGGGTAAACAGCAGACCATGGTAGTCGTGCCGGGCGCGCAGGCTGCGCAAACGGTCAAGGCGCAGGCGGATCTGGGCGTAATCATAGAGGCTGCTCTGGTCTACCTCGCGCCAGCGTTTCTGGCCGGAAAGCTCGTCGTGATCAATAGCGCCCTGGCGCCACTCCTCATAGGTGGTGCACCTGGACATCTGCTTGTCGATTTTTTTCAGTTTGCGTGAGTTCTTCAAGGTATACCTCTCCTGTGGCATAAAACAGTGCCATCAACCCGAATAGCATAATGCATCGCATCGCCTCCGCACAGGGCTTTGTTGGCACTGCACACTTCTACTTTTGACTCGAATCAAACTATTCTGCATTTTATACAGATACAGCGGTCCGCGTAGCGCGCCAGAATAGTGTACGGGGCAACCATAAAAAACCTACAATAGGCAGGATTCACGCCTCCCGGCGATTTGCGCCAGGCTCCCCTGACGTATCATGCCATTTAAACAACGAGGTTTTATTTTTGCGCGCATACCTGCTTGTCGGCTTTTTGTTGATACTTATTTTCGGCGGTATATCCGGCTACGTGTACAACACCTTTACCCGCTTCGCAGGGATGGACTTCACGCCACCCCCTATAACCGTGGCCGCGGCTGTGGCAAAGACAGCTACATGGCCAACAGAATTGCAAGCCGTGGGCACCATTCGCGCTGCGCGGGGCGCAGAACTCAGCGCCGAAACCAGTGGAGAAATAATCTCCATTGCAGTCGATTCCGGGGCCCAGGTGCGCGCGGGCGATCTGTTACTGACTATCAACGACTCCCTGGAGCAAGCCAGTCGCGAGCGGCAGGAGGCCAACCTGACCCTGGCGCGCCTGTTGCACGAGCGCGACGCCAGCCTGATTAACCAAAAATCGATTCCCCAGAGCCAGTACGACCGCTCCCGGGCCGATCTGGACAGCGCTATTGCGCAATTGGCCGAGACCGAGGCACGTCTGGAAAACAAGCGGATTACCGCCCCCTTTGCCGGGACAGCGGGCATCATCAAGGTAAAAGTAGGCGACTATATCGAGCAGGGTACCGCCATCACCACGCTGCAGGATCTCAGCGAACTGGAAGTGGATTTTTCCGTCCCGGCCCGCTATTTCCCCAGGCTGCGCAAAGGGCTGGATATTACAGTGTATACCGCCGCTTTCCCCCAGCGAGCCTTTCACGGCACCCTCCAGGCGGTGGATGCCAGGGTCGATGCGGGAACACGCAACATCTCACTGCGCGCAAATCTCACGGACAGCGACGGTCTGTTGCCGGGCATGTTCACGCGCATCACCATAGACCTGGGCCAGCCGGTTAATGTGGTCACCATACCCGAAACCGCGGTCTCCTATTCACTGCATGGCAACACCGTCTACGTGGTCGAGGCGGGAGAGAACGGGCTGCGGGTGCAACCCCGGGTGGTCGTCACCGGAGATACCAGGGCCGGCAAGATCGCGGTCACAGAAGGCCGGCGGGGCGGTGAGCAGGTGGTTACCGTGGGCCAGAACAAATTGTATCGCGGTGCGCAGGTAGTGATCGACGAGACCGTACAGCTACCGTGAAATTTACCGATATTTTCATACAGCGCCCGGTACTGGCCATCGTAGTCAGCAGCCTGCTGCTACTACTGGGTATGGCATCCCTGGGCAAGGTCGGGGTTCGCGAATTCCCCGAGCTTGAGAGCAGCGTTATTTATGTCGATACCGTTTACCGCGGCGCCAGTGCCCGTACCGTGCAGGGGTTCGTTACCACGCCTTTGCAAATCAGCATTGCCGGCGCTCGCGGCATCGACTACATGACCTCCAGCAACAATCCCGGCAAGTCCAGCATCGAGATCTTTGTACGCCTGGGTGAGAACAGCAGCGATGTACTGTCCGAGGTAACCGCCAAGGTCAACGAAGCTCGCGGCGACCTGCCACAGGATATCGAGGAGCCGGTGGTATCCACCGCCGCCAGTGGCGACGCCATGATGTACCTGGCCTTCTACAGCGAGCAAATGACGCCCTACCAGATCACCGACTACCTGGTGCGCAACGTGCAGCCTGAGTTGGCAACGCTGCGCGGTGTCGGTAAAGCCAGGATCTTTGGTCGCTTCCTGGCCATGCGCATCTGGCTGGACCCGGTGCGCATGGCGGCATTCGGCGTCACAGCCACAGATGTCAGCGCGGCGATACAGCGCGACAACTTTATCTCCACCAGCGGCTCGACCGAGGGCAACCTGGTCAAGGCCACGGTTGATGCGCGCACTGATTTACACACCGCGGCGGATTTCGAGGGCCTGGTGGTGCGTCAGGTGGGTGAAGAGAGGGTGCGCCTGGGGGATATTGCCGACGTGGAGTTGTCGGCAGAAACCACCCGGCTAAAAACACTCTCCAGCGGTCGCGACGCGGTATTCATGTCTGTCACCCCGACACCGGACGCCAATCCCCTGGACGTCTCCGCGGAGGTCCACCAGGCGCTGCCGCGCATCAGGGCGAACCTGCCCGTAGACATGGAACTCTTTATGGACTGGGACGGCAGCGTGGTAATACAGGAAGCCCTGAGTGAAGTGCTGACCACGCTGGTAGAAGCCGCCCTTATCGTTATCCTGGTGATCTACCTGTTCCTGGGGTCCCTGCGCGTGGTGCTGATTCCACTGGTGGCCATACCGCTGTCGCTTATCGGCGTGGTGTTCCTGATCCTGGCTATGGGCTTCTCCCTCAACCTGCTGACACTGTTGGCAATGGTGATCGCCATCGGGCTGGTGGTAGACGACGCCATCGTGGTGGTGGAAAACGTGCACCGGCATATTGAAAACGGCGCGACGCCCAGGGAGGCCGCCATAACCGGGGCCCGCGAGGTGGCCATGCCGGTAGTGGCCATGACGCTGACACTGGCGGCGGTCTACGCACCCATCAGCTTCATCGGCGGATTGACCGGCACCCTGTTCAGCGAGTTCGCCCTCACCCTGGCTGGAGCCGTAGTGGTATCGGGCGTGGTGGCGCTGACCCTGAGCCCCATGATGTGTTCCAGGGTACTGCGTGACAGCGCGCACCAGGGCCGTTTCGCCGACTGGCTGGATCTTCGTTTCCACTGGCTGACCTCACACTATAAACGCCTGTTATCCGCCTGCCTGGCAAATCGTGGCGCGGTGGTGCTGTTCGCGGCCTGTATCCTGGCCAGCCTGCCGGTGCTGTTTGCCCTGGCCCAGCAGGAACTGGCCCCGGAGGAGGACAGCGGCAGCCTGTACGTCACCGGCACCGCCCCACGTTACGCCAACCTGGAATACACCGACTACTTTCTCAGTGAAGTGGTAAACATCTGGAAGGACATTCCCGAATTCAGTCACTCCTGGCAAGTCATCCGCGCGGACAGCAACTTCGGTGGCATCACCCTGCACCCCTGGCAGGACAGGGAGCGCAGCCAGCAGGAAGTGCATGCGGAATTCCAGCGCAAACTGGGCAGCATCTCCGGCATGGAGGTATTTTCCTTTGGCACGCCGCCACTGCCGGGATCTGACGCCGGGCTGCCAGTCAGTTTCGTGGTGGCTTCCACGGCACCTTACGAGGACGTCCTGCAGGTTGGGGAGCAATTGTTACAGGCTGCCCGCGAATCCGGCCTGTTCATCTTCGTCAACCAGACCCTGGACTTTAATCGTCCGGAAATTTCCGTCAATATCGACCGGGAACGCGCCGCGCGGCTGGGCATCTCCATGCGCGAGATCGGTGAAACCCTTGCGGTCATGCTGGGCGAGGCGGAAATCAACCGTTTCAACCTGGAGGGGCGCTCCTACAAGGTAATACCGCAGGCAGGCCGCGGCTTTCGCCTGACCAAAGAGGCCCTGGAGGCCTACTACCTGCGCACCAGCAGTAATGAACTGGTGCCCCTGTCTGGGGTGATCGATCTGCAATCGCAGGTACAGCCCAATGACCTGACCCAGTACCAGCAACTCAACAGCACCACCGTTCAGGGCATCATGACGCCGCCCAACAGCCTGGGGACCGGGCTGTCATTCCTGCGTGACAAGATGCGCGAAATAGCCCCCACAAATTTCCGGGAGGGATACACAGGAATATCCTATCGCTACATGCAGGAAACCGCTTCTTTTCCCCTGCTATTCACGCTGTCTATTATCCTGATCTTCCTGGTGCTGGCCGCCCAGTTCAATAGCTTCCGCGACCCCGTGGTGGTCCTGATCACTGTGCCGCTGTCAATTTTCGGGGCGGTAGTACCGATTGCGCTGGGCTTTGCCACGCTCAACATCTACACCCAGGTGGGCCTGCTGACGCTGATCGGACTAATCAGCAAGCACGGCATTCTCATTGTCGAATTTGCCAATAAGCTGGTATTACAGGGGGTAGACCGGCGCGACGCCGTGCTGGAGGCCGCCTCTCTGCGTCTGCGTCCTATCCTGATGACAACATTTGCCACCGTGCTGGGCGTGTGGCCACTGGTGATCGCTTCCGGCGCGGGAGCCAACAGCCGCATCAGTATCGGCCTGATGATCGCCGCGGGGATGCTGGTGGGCACACTGTTTACCTTGTTCGTAATACCCGTTTTCTACCTGCCGTTTACCCGCGCCGGCAAGCGGCGCGCGGAACAAATCCGGGCCGGGCAATCTGCAACTGAAGCGATAACCAGAGCAACCAGCCCCTAGCTTTCCTTCTCTTTGTCATTGTCTTCACCTGCCCCGGGGCCTTCGTCAGCGCGCGCCCCGCCACGATACTCTTCCACCAGATGGCGCTTGAATAGCTTACCGGTGTCGGTACGCGGCAGCTTGGGATGGAAATCCAGGGATTTCGGCATCTTGATGTGGGAGATTCTCTCCCGCAACCACTCCAGGATCTCGATAGCGGTCTCGTCAGTGGCATCTGCCCAGTTCATGGGTTCCACCACCGCTTTTACCTGCTCACCAAACTCCTCGTGGGGAATACCAAACACCGCCACATCGGCGATCTTGTCATGGCTGGCCAACAGGTTTTCGATCTCCTGCGGATAGATATTCACGCCACCACTGATAATCATGTAGTTCTTGCGGTCTGTGAGATAGAGAAAACCATCCTCGTCCAGGTACCCGACATCTCCCGTGGTGGCCCAGCCGCGATCATTGTAGGCACCAGCAGTTTTTTCTTCTTCACCGTGATATTGGAAGCGCACATGTTCACCACTGAAATAAATCGTACCGATCTCACCGGGAGGCAGCTCATTGCCATCGTCGTCGACAATATGTAACTCACCCACCAGCGCCGGACCCACCGAACCCTTGTGGGTCAGCCAGTTGGCCGAATCGATAATGGTCACCCCTATTCCCTCGCTGGCCGCATAGTATTCCACGATGACCTCGCCCCACCACTGGATCATCTTCTCCTTGATCTCTATCGGGCAGGGAGCGGCGGCATGAATGGCAAATTGCATGGAACTGACATCGTAGGCATCGCGCACCTCATGGGGTAGTTTCAGCATGCGAATAAACATAATGGGAACCCACTGGCTGTGGGTGACGCGGTGTTCCTCTATCAGTTTCAACGCCTGCTCGGGGTCGAACTGTTCCATCACCACGATGGTGCCTCCCTGGTAACCGACCATCATGCTGTAGTGCAGGGGGGCGGCATGGTATAGCGGCGCGGGCGACAAATAGACGCTCTCCTCACTGAAGCCGAATGCGGCACCCATGGACCCGGCCAGCGGTGGCGGGGTGTTAACGTCAACGCCGGGCGCTGGCACGAAAACGCCCTTGGGCTGGCCTGTAGTGCCCGAGGAATACAACATGGGCACACCGTAGGTCTCGTCCGATATGGGAGTGGTCGGCTGAGTATCGGTAGCTTCATCCCAGGACTCAAAACCCGGCTTGATACCGCCGGCCATATAGAAGTGCTTTACTCCAGTGACCGCGGGCAATACCTGCTGCGCCACCTCGGACAGATGCAACGAGCCGATAAACAGCTGTGCCCCGCAATTTTCCAGGATGTAGACCACCTCGTCCCTCTTCAGGTGGGTACTGATGGGGGTAAAGATGATCCCCGAGCGCTGTGCGGCCCAGACGATCTCCAGGAACTGGCGGTTGTTCTCCAGCATCATGCCGATGTGATCCCCCGCCTGCAAACCCAGGGAGCGAAACAACTGCGCGCCCTGGTTGGAGCGCTCATCGAGCTGCCGGTAAGTCACCATTTCGCCGGACTCACCCATGATGATGGCCGGTTTGTGGGGGTAGGTCTGGGCGGTGATACTGGGGTGTGGCATATGCGGTTCCTTATTAATTATCCGAAATCAATGTCTGACCGTTAAAGCATAGCAGGCATGGCTTCGCGGTGCTCAACGAAAGCGCATCAGGCCCTCCTGCATGGTGGTGGCAACCAGCTGCCCCTCGCGGGTAAAAAAGCGACCCCGGGCCAGCCCCCGGCCACCACTTACGCGCTCGGCTTCCATACTCAGCAACAGCCACTCATCGGCGCGAAAGGCCTGGTGAAACCACAGCGCATGGTCAAGGCTGGCAACCTGCATCCCGGGATCCAGGTAGCTGCGACCGTGGGCCATCAGGCAGGCATCTATGAGGTATATGTCTGAAAAGTAGGCCAACAGCGCCCGGTGCAGGCCCCGCTCGTCGGGTATGGCGCCATTGGTTTTTACCCAGGCGTGCAGCACCGGCTCCCGCGGATTATTGTCTCCCCAGTCGACAGGGCTGCACAGGCGCACATCCAGGTCTTCACCGGTGGTGATCATAAAGTCCTCTTCCATGGTGCCGGAGGCCAGCGCGCGCTGGCGGTCACTGGACAACTCCTCCGGCGGCGGCACTGGCGGCATCGCCGACTGATAGTCGTCACCACGGGATGCCTCCTGGAACGACATCGAGCTGACCAGAATCGGCTTACTCTGCTGCAGCGCCACCACACGGCGCGAACTGAAGCTGCCACCATCACGGGCGCGCTCTACCTGGTACTCAATTTCCAGGGACGCATTGCCGGGACGCAAGAAATACGCGTGCTGAGAATGAATTTCGCGCCCGGCATCTTCTACTGTGGCCACGGCTGCGCTCACGGCCTGGGCCAGCACCTGCCCGCCATACACGCGAAATGCAGCGGGGTGCATATTGTCACCTTTAAAGCAGTCCTGCCCAGCCGGCTGCAGCCGGATGATATCCAGCAAGTTTTCTAGCATTGTTGTACCCCGATAGCGTTAGAGCCGACATTATCCAGATATGCGATTCTGTGCCAAACTAAATCTGTCCTGAATTGCGGGGGGTTGTGTGTGCCTGCCCGCAACCGCAATAGTAGATCGGTGCTGACGAGGAGTTGCAATGAGTGGTCATTTAAGTCCCCAGGGGCTGCGTCAAACAATCCGCAGTGGCGAACATCGGGGCAATACCTCCGGTTATGCGCCAGGTTATGTGCAATGCAATATCGTCATCCTGCCGGCGGACTGGGCCAACGACTTCCTGCGTTTTTGCCAGCTCAACCCCAAGCCCTGCCCTTTGATCGCCACCTCTGCGGCACCGGGAGACGCGACGCTACCACCTTTGGGGGATATCGACATACGCAGTGACGTGCCAAGCTACCGCGTGTTCCGCGACGGCGAAATGACAGAGGAATTACCTGATATCACCGGGCTGTGGCGCGATGACCTGGTAACCTTCGCGCTGGGCTGTTCCTTCTCCTTTGAGGAGGCACTGCTGGCTGACGGACTGGAGGTGCGCAACGTCACGGCGGGGGTCAACGTGCCCATGTACCGCACCAATATTGATTGCACCCCAGCGGGACCCTTCAGCGGAAAGATGGTGGTCAGTATGCGGCCGTTCCAAGCCGCTGACGCGATTCGCGCGGTGCAGATTTGTACCCGATTTCCCTCGGTACATGGCGCACCCGTGCATCTGGGGGACCCGGGATTAATTGGAGTGGCGGATCTGGACAGCCCTGACTACGGCGATGCAGTGAGCGTGGAGAGGGATGAACTGCCGGTATTCTGGGCCTGTGGGGTAACACCGCAGGTTGCACTGGAGGCAGCACGCCCTCCGTTTGCCATTACCCACAGTCCGGGCTGTATGCTGGTAACGGATTTACGCAATAGCCGGCTGGCTGTGCTCTAGAGGGCGGGAGAAAAGGATGCAACTAAACTGTGACCTGGGCGAAAGCTACGGTAGCTGGACCATGGGCCTTGACGCCCAGGTAATGCCCCATATCGACCAGGCCAATATCGCCTGTGGCTTTCACGCCGGCGATCCGGTAACCATGGCCAATACGCTGGCGTTAGCTGCACAGCACGGCGTCACCATTGGTGCCCACCCCGCCTATCCCGACCTGGTGGGTTTCGGTCGACGCCCGATGAATCTGAGCGCCGAGGAAATCATCGCCAGCCTGCACTACCAGATAGCGGCGCTGGAAGGCATGGCCAATTGCCAACAGTTGCAGGTGAGCTACGTTAAACCCCACGGCGCCCTGTACAACGATATGATGGCCAGGGTGGAAGTGCGCAGCGCCATCATGCAGGCGATTGCCAGTTACCACCGCCCCATCGCCCTGATGCTGCAGGCTACCCCAGAGCTCGACAGCCACCGGCGCGAGGCTGAGAGTTTCGGGCTGGCAATGCTGTTTGAAGCCTTCGCCGATCGCTGCTATGACGACGACGGTAAACTGCTGTCGCGCAGCAGGCCCGGCGCGGTGCACGATCGCGAGAAAATGCTGGCCCAGGTAGACCAATTGCAACGGGAAGGAACTGTCACTACCGTGGGCGGCAAGCTCATAGAGCTGCGCGCCGATACCCTGTGCGTGCACGGCGATAACCTGGAGGGGGTGCAGGCAATTGAGGCCATTCGCGCCCTGGTGGACGGAAACTGAAAGATCGTGGAAATACACTCGGCGGGAGAAGACGCGATCATAGTTTACCTCGGGCATGCAACCAGCCCCGAGGTCGCTGCGCGGGTGCAGGCCGCGGTCACCGCGGTTACGCGGGCCCTGGGCCCTGACCTGGTGGACCTGGTGCCCTCCTACGCTTCGCTGTTGATCATCTATGACCCCTTGCAAACTGATCACCTGAGTGTCAGCCACCGGGTTCGCGCGGCGCTGCAGTCGCTACAGGCAGCGGACATGGACGCGGGCCGCACCGTGGTACTGCCGGTTTACTACGCCCCGGAATCAGGTGAGGACCTGGAGGCATTGGCCGGTAACGCGGGGCTTTCCATCGAGGAAGTTATCGCCCTGCACAGCGGCAGTGAATACCGGGTTTACGCGATCGGCTTTGCCCCAGGATTTGCTTACCTGGGGCAGGTGGATGAACGTATCGCAGCGCCGCGTCTGGCAACGCCGCGACAGAAAGTCCCACGCGGCGCTGTCGCTATCGCCGACCGCCAGACTGCGGTCTACCCTGCCACATCACCCGGCGGTTGGAACCTGATAGGTCGCTGCCCCACGCGCATGTTTGACCCCGATGCCAGTCCGACCATGCCCGTCAATGTGGGCGACCGGGTGCGCTTCGAAGCCATAAGCCGAGAGAAGTTCCTGACACTGGGCGGAGAGCTGGGATGAGCCTGCGAGTCGTTCAGCCCGGCATACTCAGCCTGTTACAGGATGGTGGCAGGACCGGCCAACACCGTATCGGCCTCACTAACGGTGGCCCCCTGGACCGGGAGGCCTTCGATTACTGCAACCTGCTACTGGGCAATGCAAAAAATTGCACAGCCCTGGAGGTAAGCTTTGGTGGCCTGCACCTGCAGGCACAGGTGGATACCTACATCTGTGTAACCGGTGCGCGCCTGCCGCTGCGCATCAATGGCAAAGAACAGCCCCAGTGGGAAGTGCTCGCGGTGGCGGCAGGAGATGACATACACCTGGAGTTTGCCCAGCGGGGTTGCCGCGCCTACCTGGGCGTTGCGGACGGCTTTGTCATCCCCGCCAGTTTCGGCAGCACGGCTACGGTGATGCGCGAAAACATCGGCGGCCTGCGTGGCGACAAACTGCACGCCGGTGATGAACTGCCCTGCCCGGTCGTCACCAGCCGCAAAAACCTGTACCTGGCGCCCGAGAGGCAACCCCATTACAGCAGCGAGATCACGGTACGGGTCATCCCGGGCTACCAGCAACACCATTTCAACCGCTTGCAGCAGCGACGCTTTTTCAGCCGACCCTATACGGTATCGGAGCGCTGCGACCGCATGGGCTATCGCCTTGAAGGCCCCGCCATCGAGTGCGATATCGAGGGCATTCTCTCTGAGGGCATATGCTTTGGTGCCATACAGATACCCGCCGACGGCCAGCCCATTGTATTGCTCAACGACCGCCAGACCATCGGGGGCTATCCCAAGATAGGCTCTGCATTGTCCCTTGATACCGCGCGCCTGGCGCAACTTACCCCAGGCGGAACCGTTCATTTCGCCCCGATCACACCCCACGGCGCCCACAACGCCCTGCACCTGGCACAGAGTTTCGCCAGGCGCCAACCCCTGCTGGAGCGCCACCCATGACCGAACTGCAACTGAGCACCGCCATCGAGGAACTGCTGGTCGCCCGAAACCCGCGTAACATGCAGCTTGCCCGGGCGGCGCTGGAACCCGGTTATTACCTGCGTGCAGCCCAATACCTGCAGGGTATAAAAGATACGATCATCATCGGCACGGGTTTCCCCGTTACCTCGACATTTGAGACGGACGGCCCGGTGGGCGCGATCGCTTTGTATGACACCCTGGAAGCACTGGGAGCGCGGCCCATACTGGCCTGCGGGCCGCCGCTGTCTGACGCACTGATAGAGGACTACCGCGTACTGCAGCTAACGGCTCGCGACCTGGAAGCCGCCGCCGAGCAGGCCCGCGAGCAATTGCAGCTATTGCAACCGGCCGCCATCATTTCCATAGAACGCCCCGGCCTGGCGAGCGACGGGCGATACTACAATATGCGCGGAGAGGACATCACCGCGCGCTGCGCCTTCTTCGACCCCTTCCTCGACCACGCCAGTTGCCCCACCGTAGCCATCGGCGACGGCGGCAATGAAATCGGCATGGGTAATATCGCCACGGCAATCAGCGCCCTGGATATCAATGCCTCGGTGACCCACTGCGATGAACTACTGGTAGCGGATGTCTCCAACTGGGGCGCCTATGGGCTGATCGCCATCCTGGCGAGCTGGAGCGGGCAGGACCTGCTCGCGCAAGTATCGCCAGTGAATATCCTCGACTATCTTTCGGCCCGCGGCAGCGTGGATGGCGTAACCCGGGAAAACACCCTGACTGAGGACGGCCTGGAAGCGGAAGAAGGTCTGCGTGTCATCCAGGAATTGCGTATTTTAACCGGCTTTTTAACTGACTGAATCACTGGTAACAGGAAACTGCTATGAGCACCGTATACTTGAATGGCGATTACTTGCCGATGGGAGAAGCCAGAATATCTCCGATGGACAGGGGCTTCCTGTTTGGCGATGGCATTTACGAAGTGGTGCCATCCTACGATGGACAGCTGGTTGGCTTCAAACCCCATATGGAGCGGATGCAGGACGGCCTGGATGCGGTTGAGATCCAGCTGCAACTGGATCAGGAAGAGTGGCGCACTATCGCCGGGGAATTGGTCGCGCGTAACGGCGGAGGCAACCTGGGAATCTATTTTCATGTGAGTCGCGGTGCCGACAGCCAGCGCCACCATGCCTATCCGGAAGGCATCACGCCCACCACCTATGCCTTCGCCTTTGAAATTCCGCCCGCGCCGGTAGCGGACAAGAGTGCCGCCACCTGCTACACCGTATCTACAGCGGAAGACCTGCGCTGGAAGCGCTGTAATATCAAATCCACCGCTTTGCTCGGTAACGTCATGCACTACCAGCATGGTTACGCCCAGGGCAACAATGAGACAATCCTGTACAATCAGGACGGTGAGCTGACCGAGGCCGCGGCCTGCAACGTGTATGTGATCAAAAATGGTATCGTCGCGACACCGCTGCTGGACCACCAGAAGCTGCCAGGTATCACACGGTTAATGCTGCTGGAAATCCTGCGCAAGGACGGCAGCATCGCGGTGCAGGAACGCGTCGTTACGCTGGACGAATTGGCAAATGCCGACGAGGTCTGGATATCCAGTTCCAGCAAGGAAATCGCCCCGGTTACGGAAATCGACGGTAAACCGGTAGCTGATGGCAAAGTCGGCGATGTCTGGCTGGCGGCACAAACCCTGTACTCTGCACACAAGTTCGATTTCTGATGGCCAGACCCAACCAGGCCAGGCTGGATCTCGCGGCACTACGGCATAATGTCGGCGTTGCCAGAGCTCTCGCTCCGCAATCGAAAGTGATGGCGGTAGTCAAGGCGAATGCCTACGGTCATGGCGCGGTGACTATCGCCACCGAACTCGATGGCCTGGTAGATGCCCTGGCTGTCGCCTGTATCGAGGAGGCTGTAGAACTGCGCGATGCCGGCGTCAGTGCGCCTATCCTTTTGCTGGAGGGCGTGTTTGAGGCCAGGGAACTGGCCACCGCCGCCCAGCTGGGTTTCTGGGTCTCCATAGACAATGAGTGGCAACTGCAGTGGCTGGAAGACGCCATCGTACCCGAACCCGTGCACTGCTGGCTCAAGGTCGATACCGGGATGCATCGACTGGGCGTGGCAGCCAACCGCACGGAAGAATTCTTCAGGCGCATCGAAAGCAACGCCAATAGCAGCGGCGAACCGGTCATATACACCCACTTCGCCTCGGCTGATGATGTTGCCAGCGAGCAAACCCGGCAACAACTGCAGGTGTTTGACGCGGTTTGCGCCAACTTACCGGCGCAGCGCAGCGCGGCCAACTCACCCGGCGTGCTGGCCTGGCCCGAGGCGCACTACGACTGGATACGACCCGGCTATATGCTTTACGGCAATTCCCCTATGGCTGCACCGCACCCCAACGCGCAGGCCCTGCAACCGGTGATGACGCTTACCTCAGCGGTCATTTCCCTGCGCGACGTCCCCACCGGTGAAGCGGTTGGCTACGCTGCAAGCTGGACGGCATCGCGCCCCTCGCGGATCGCCACAGTCACCATCGGCTATGGTGATGGCTACCCCCGCCTGGCACCCAATGGAACGCCGGTACTGGTGAACGGCCAACGCGCGCCACTGGCTGGCCGCGTCTCCATGGATATGATTACCGTGGATGTCACTGATGTGCCGGGAGTGCGGGTGGGGGATACCGTGGTGCTATGGGGCGACGGACTGCCCGTGGCAGAGGTCGCCGGTCATGTCGGCACCATCGGCTATGAGTTAACCACACGCATGCCGGCGCGCACACCCAGGATAATCATCGAGCGCTAGGCAACATTACTGTTTATGCCTGCTGCAGGTACCGCAGACATCAGCAGGCAGCGATGAAAAATTACTGGCGCAGAATCAGTGTATCGCCGCGCTGGGTGAATTCGATGTGCTTGAGGAACGACATGCCGAGCAGAACCTGGTCTGTTTGCAGGCCCGGCGTAATCCCTGCTGACACGTCCTGCAGCGTTATCTCCCCTACGCTAACCTGTTGCAGACGGGCTGCATAGCTGGTGGAGGTGCCGTTGGCTGTCTGGGTACTGAACGCCCGTCCCCGCCGTAAACCCAGGCGCTCGGCAACGGCTGCGGGGATGGCAACGCCTGTTGCGCCGGTATCCAACATGAATGTCACGGGGTGGCCATTGATCTCACCGCTGGTGACATAGTGACCAAACTTGTTGCGCTGCAACACCACTTCCCGCGCTCCCTCCTCGTTAAAGCGAGTCACCAGCGCCTGGTTGGGATTGTATTGTTTCTCCAGAACATCGCGAAAAAAGAACACACCCAGCACCAGGAATACCAGCCAGGCCAGCGCTTGCATCGCCAGCCCCATGCGCTTTTGCTCATGTATTTCGTCTTCCTGCCTGCTCACTTCATTCGCGCCCGATCAATAAGCTGATTGCCAGAAAATTCCCCCGCAGAGGCCAGCCCGGCAAGCAGCCTGACGCAAAGGAACGGGACTAGTGTCAATCCTTGTGGTTTTAGAGTCGCTGATGGTCCTTATCACCACCCAGGTGGTTATTTTTCTGGTCGAGGTCCAGGTCTACTGAAACCTTTACATCGTCGACAGCGTACTCTTTCTCATTTTTGGCAGCTTTACCCGAGTCACATTTGCCACTGACCCCGACAGTGGCATCCATGGCAGCATTGCGCGCCGCTTTTTTCGGGTTGCAGTCCATCACATCCGGTTTCAAGTCGGCCATAGCGCCGGCGCAGAATAGAAGAGCCCATAAGGCGCCAGTGATTAAGTACTTCATTTTTGCTCCTCATTTTTTCGCAAAATGTGCCTGTGGCCCGCGCAATGTGCAGTGCAAAAGCCAGATCATACAAGACGCAGCGCACGAGTTTAACCATTAGTATCTGTCGTCAGTATCAATATATAACTTTTGGCTTTTGGCTTTTGGCTTTTGGCTTGTAACTTAAAAATATCTAGTCTAGATTAACTAACAAGGTCGAGCCAGGGGCGCGCGTCTTTGGATACCTTTAATTGGGGGAATTTCAGGATGAAACGTATTTTAACAGGGCTGGTTGCGATATCTGCAGTGCTGGCCGCTTGGGCGCCGTCGGTCGTAGCGGCAGATCAGCCAGCCAAGGCCTCACCGGTGGATTTCCGGGCATGTACCTTCCGTGAAGGCAAGGGCATGGATGACCTGCAAAAGGTTAATGCCAACTTTCGCGAGTATGCCAACAAAAATGATTTTGCCTACGCAGCCTGGGTGCTTACACCCCAATACCAGACTGGCGCCGGGTTCGACGTGGGTTGGCTGGGCGCCTGGCCTGACGGCGGGTCATTTGGCGTTAGCATGGAGAAATGGCACTCGAGCGATAATCCGGTAGCGGGCGACTTCGACGAGGTCATTGATTGCAGTTCCCGTCATGAAATGGCCATGTCCATGCCCATCAACGCCCCGGAGGCTACGCCGACCAACGGTATTGTCATGTTTTACCAGTGCAGCCTGGAAGAGGGCAAGACACTGGACCAGGCCTATGCTGCGCACCTGGATGCGGGGCTGGCGATGAAAGCCAAGGGGTCCCTGGCAATGTCCTGGTTTTACACACCCGCTGTGGGCGCGGGGAGCATCGACTTTGATTACTACCACGTGGTGGCCTTCTCCCGCTATGCCGATATGGGCGCCACCATGGAAATGTATGTCAACGGTGGCGGAATACAGGCACAGCAGAACATCCTCGGGGAGATATCTTCGTGCGAAACGCCTACGGTATTTGATGCCTTGAGCGTGCGCGATCGCGACGAGCGCTGATTGATCCTTTGCGCGCCCAGCGACTGACTCATCGTAGTCAAGGGCGCCGTCCTCCAACCGGCGCTGCGGTGGTGCAGCGCTGCTACAATTGTGTATCCAGGGGCAATTCCGTGACATTCTTGATCTCGGTTACCGCCATGTGGGAATGCAATTCCCGCACCGAAGGGTTCGCGGTGAGCGTGTTGCGCACAAACACTTCGTAGTGCCGGATATCCAGCGTCACGATCTTCAGCATGTAGTCCCATATACCGGTCATCGTATAGCACTCCACAACCTCGGGGTAACGCACGATTTCCCGTTCAAATTCCAACAGGTTCTGGCGACCGGTAGAGGTCAGGTTGACGGTAGCAAACACCACGACCTCCATACCCAGCGCCTCGCGGTCCAACAGTGCCACTCTCCCCTTGATCAACCCCTCCTGCTCCAGGCGATTGATACGGCGCCAGCAAGGCGACTGTGACACGTTGATCTGTTCCGCGATGCTGGCTGTGCTGGCGGTGGCATCACGCTGCAATAGCTTTAGTATCTGTACATCCTGTTTAGCCAGTTTCATGAATAATTACTCCTTAAAATTAATTAATTATGCATAATTTATGCATATTAAGTGCTTTTTCAGGTTCAAAACAAATAAATATTTCCCCCGGTTTACGCCACACTATGCCATCGAAGTCGGTGGTGGCGAGCATGGATAAGGATCAGGCGGCGGCAATAAGAAAAGCATCCCTGGATGACAAGTACGCACTGGATACAGCCCGCGCTTACATGACCGGTATAGAGGCGCTGGTGCGCCTGCCCATGCTGCAACACCAGCGCGATCAAGGCCGCGGCCTGAATACCGCGGCTTTCATCTCAGGTTATCGCGGCTCGCCCCTGGGCGCGGTTGATCAGGCCATGTGGAAGGCCAGGCCCTGGCTGGAGAAACACAATGTGCACTTCCAGCCCGGCGTAAACGAGGACCTGGCCGCCACCTCGGTCTGGGGCAGCCAGCAGACCAACCTGTTCGCCGGTGCTAAATATGACGGTGTATTCGGCATGTGGTATGGCAAGGGCCCCGGCGTGGATCGCAGCATGGATGTGATCAAGCACGCCAACGCCTTTGGCACGTCAAAATACGGTGGCGTGCTCGCCGTCGCCGGCGATGATCACGCCTGCAAGTCCTCCACCCTTCCCCACCAGTCCGAACACATGTTTATCGGCGCCTCGGTACCGGTGCTGAGTCCCGCCAACGTGCAGGAGGTACTTGACCTGGGTATCTACGGCTGGGAGTTATCACGCTACAGTGGCTGCTGGGTATCCATGAAGGCCATCACCGAGAACATGGATTCCGCGATCTCGGCGGATATAGATCCCCACCGCATCAATATCGTTATCCCCGAGGAATTCGAACTTCCCCAGGATGGTGTTCACGGCCGCTGGCCGGACAAGCCGCTGGAACAGGAGCTGCGGCTCAACAAGTACAAGATCTACGCCGCGCGCGAATTCGCCCGGGTCAACGGCCTGAATAAAATCGTCATGGACAGCCCCAATCCGAGGTTTGGCATCATCACCAGTGGCAAGGCTTACCTGGACGTGATGCAGGCACTGGAAGATATGGGCATCAGCGCCGAGGTTGGCGCACAGATCGGCCTCAGGGTCTACAAGGTCGGCATGCCCTGGCCACTGGAGCCACGCACCACACACGATTTTGCCGAGGGGCTGGAAGAAATACTGGTTGTCGAGGAGAAGCGCTCAATCATTGAAGACCAGCTCACCGGGCAGTTGTACAACTACCCGGTGGCGGCCAGACCGCGGGTGTTCGGTGAGTTCGATGAGCACGGTCGCGACCTGCTGCCCAACCTGGGTGAATTGACCCCGGCTATGGTAGCACTGGCAATCGGTAGCCGGATAAAACGCTTCTACCAGTCGCAGGCCATGGATCAGCGTTTGAGCTGGATAGCGCAAAAGGAAAACTCCCTGGCGCTGCCGCGCGAGACGCTTGAACGCACCCCGCACTTCTGCTCCGGCTGCCCGCATAACACCTCCACCAAAGTGCCCGAGGGCAGCCATGCTCTGGGTGGTATCGGCTGCCACTACATGGCCACCTGGATGCCAGACCGCGAAACCCACACCTTTACCCAGATGGGCGGCGAGGGGGCCACCTGGATTGGCCAGGCGCCATTTACCAGCACCACACATGTGTTCCAGAACCTCGGTGACGGCACGTATTTCCACTCAGGCATCATGGCGGTACGCGCCGCGGTGTCCGCCGGCGTCAACATTACCTATAAAATTCTCTACAACGACGCGGTGGCCATGACCGGCGGCCAACCCATTGATGGCACATTAAAGGTGGAAGACCTGATCTACCAATTACGCGGAGAAGGGGTGCGCCGTATCGCGCTGGTAAGCGACGAGCCCGACCAGTGGCGCGGCCAGTTCAGCAGTATTCCCGGCTACTCCCTGCATCATCGCGATGACATGGATCGCCTGCAAAAAGAGCTGCGGGAGTATAAGGGTGCCTCCGTCATTGTCTATCAGCAGACCTGCGCCGCGGAAAAACGCCGCCGCCGCAAAAAAGGCCTGCTGGAGGATCCGGCCAGACGATTGTTTATCAATGACGCGGTGTGTGAAGGCTGCGGCGACTGCAGTGTCAAATCCAACTGCCTCTCGGTACTCCCCAAGGAAACCGATTTGGGGCGCAAGCGTCAGATCGACCAAAGCGCCTGTAACAAGGACTACAGCTGTGCCAATGGCTTCTGTCCCAGTTTCGTCACGGTCGTGGGAGGGCAGTTAAGAAAACCGTCCGCTGGCGTGGGCACCGTAGATAATCTCTTCGACCCGCTACCCCAACCCGCCCTTCCCTCCCTGGAGCGCCCATGGAACACCGTGGTAACCGGCGTGGGCGGAACCGGGGTACTGACCATTACCGCACTGGTTGCCATGGCGGCGCATATCGAAGGTAAAGGCTGCGCCACCATGAACCAGACGGGCCTGGCACAAAAATTTGGCGCCGTGGTGAGCCATGTGCGGGTTGCCCGGATGCAGGATGAGATAAAGGCCGTACGCATTCCCGCGGGCGAAGCCGACTTGTTACTGGGCGCGGACCTGGTGGTTACCACTACCTACGAGGCTATGGGCAAGGTAGCCCGGGGCCGCACGAATGCCGTAGTGAATGAGGCCCAGGTGCCTACAGCGGCCTTTATTCTCGACCCGGACGCCAAATTCCCGACGACAGCCATGAAAGCAAAGATCAGGGATGAGGCAGGCGATGACGGCTGCCACTTCATCGATGCCACCAGTATCGCCACGGCACTGCTGGGTGACTCCATCGCCAGCAACCTGTTCCTGCTGGGCTTTGCCTGGCAGCGCGGACTGGTGCCGGTCTCCGCCGCCGCGCTGGAAGAAGCCATCGAGCTTAATGGTGTCGCCATAGACTTTAACAAACAGGCTTTCCTCTGGGGGCGGCGTTATGCAGACCAACCACAGCGGGTCCTGGCGTTACTGCAAAAGAATGTCAGCGATCCAGTCCCCTTGAACCTGGATCAACTGATAGACGACCGCGCACAGCGCCTGACACAATACCAGAACGGCACCTACGCGCAGCGCTATCGCGATGTGGTAGCCAACGTGCGCCGGGGCGATCCGCAAGCGGAGATAAAAGACTCGATGACCTTTGCCGTGGCACAAAACCTTTACAGGCTAATGGCTTACAAAGATGAATACGAGGTGGCCCGACTGTATAGCGACGGTAAATTTCAAGGTCAACTAAGGGAGCAGTTTGAAGGTGATTTCCAGCTGCGCTTCAACCTGGCACCGCCGCTGTTCGGCAAACGTGACCCCAACACAGGCCATCTCATGAAACAGGAGTTCGGCCCGTGGATGCTACAGGCCTTTGCGTTATTGGCTAAATTCAAATTCCTGCGCGGCACAGCGCTGGATATGTTCGGGCGCAGCGCGGAGCGCCGCCAGGAGCGCGCTGACATAGAAGAATACCGACAGCTGCTGGAGGAGATACTTCCTGACCTGGGCAACGACAATTACGCAGCGGCACTGCAACTGGCAGAGCTGCCGGGCAAGTTGCGCGGCTTCGGGCACATTAAAGATCGAAACCGTGAACGACTGGCCTCGCGCCGTAATGAATTGATGGCAGAATTCCGGGGGGATCAACTGGCAACCGAGCTCAGGGTGATCGCGGCTGCCTAACGCAGGCGCAAGGGACGACAGACTATGGCACACCCGGCAAGTAGTATTGGTCACACAGTAAAAGTATACTCCGTGGCAACCCACACTCGAGAGCAATGGCGTGTTGGTACAATCGCTCGCCGCGTATGACTACTCAGCAGGGTGACGCCTTGGCGGCCACCTGCCAGGATTTGCCATAGCAAAAAACCCACCACGGGAGCACATCACCATGAAATATTCCATAAAGTCTTTAGCTTGCATCGTCACTGTTCTGCTGAGCACCATAGCCCAGGCAGAAATTTACGAAGAAAAGGACGCCCAGGGCAATACGGTATATACCGACTCCCCTGACCCGGGGGCAACTGAAGTAGATTTACCTGAAACCAATACGGCAGATGCGGTGAAGCCCACTGCTGCTGAAACCCCTGCAATGGGTGAAGCACCCAAGCCGGCAGGCTCCCAACAAGAGGGAGGCAACGTGGTTGTAATCCCGAACAGCCGCAACGAGGAACTGGAACGGGAAATCAACGCAGACAAACCCCACGAAGTCCTGGAAGCTGAACCACGGTATGAAGTGGGCGACCATGTAACGGCTGAAGAACGTGCCCGACGTGAAGCGGCCAAGGAAGGGGTAATGGTGGACGAGCAGGGAAATGTCGAGCACATCGAGCACAGGGGACATGTCGGCGGGCACCGCTAGGAAGCAGAATATTGACGCGCATTGATTGGGCACTTAACAATTGTTAATGCTACACGCGCACTCAACCCCTAAGCTTGCGCTTGATCCTTGAGAGTGACACGGCATCCACTCCCAGGTAGGAGGCGACGTGTAACTGGGCGACGCGCTCCGGCAGGTCGGGCTCATGCTGCAGCAACCACTGGTAACGTTGCTCGGCATTGCAGGTCAGCAGTATCGCTTCGCGCTGCTCGTTGCGTATAAACGCCTCGGCCAGCATGTCGCGATACAACCGGGCGATCTGGGCATTATGCTCGGCGGCCCGTTGCAGGTCCGCGTAGCGAAAGCAGATCGCCTGCGTGGGTTCCAGGCACTGGATGGAAAAAGGTGCCGCAGAGGCGGTTATAGCCGCGCTCACCGGCCCGGTAACCTGACCGGCGCGATAAAAGGCCTTGTTGCGCTCCTTGCCGTCGGGGGTGGTGTAGAACAACCGCACCAGGCCGCTCTCCAGCAGGAACAGGGTGTCGCTGCGATCGCCGACATGAACCAGGAACTCTTCGCCAGCGAAGGACCTGCAGGACATATTGGCCAACCAGGTATCGGCATGTGCCAGGTCATCGACCGACCAGCGTTGCAGCCAGGGGCGAATAGGGACGTTTGGGTCTATAGTTGCCATGGGAAAAGTTTAAACACTTGATAAGCCTTGTACAGGCATAACTGAGGTAAATAACATGACAGAAGCTGCAAACAGTATCGTAATGAATGCAGATGACCCGGAAAGCATGCTACAACGCCCCGAGGGCATCGCGGAGATTCGCCAGGATCGGAAAATCAAGCTGGCCGCCGCACTGCGGCTATTTGGCAAGTTTGGCTTTGACGAGGGCGTGGCCGGTCACATCACCGTGCGCGACCCGGAGCTGACCGACCACTTCTGGGTCAACCCCATGGGCAAGTCATTCAAGCAAATGACCGTATCCGACCTGCTGCTGGTCAGCCATACCGGCGAGGTTGTAGAGGGCAGCGGCCTGCTCAACGGAGCCGCGTTCACCATCCACTCGCAGATCCATATGTCCAATCCCGATATCACCGCAGCGGCGCATTCCCACTCGGTCTACGGCAAGGCGTTTTCAGCACTGGGCAAGACGCTGGACCCACTGACCCAGGACAGCTGTGCATTCTACGATGATCACGTGTTGTTTGATGATTTCTCGGGTGTGGTACTGGACAATTCCGAGGGTGAACGCATCGCCGCGGCACTGGGCGATTGCAAAGCCGCCATTTTGCAAAATCATGGACTGCTCACGGTGGGTGACAGCATAGACGCCGCAGCCTGGTGGTATATCACCATGGAGCGCAGCTGCCAGGCACAATTACTGGCGGAAGCGGCGGGCTCACCCAAGGTGATTCCCCACGAGGTGGCGGTACAGACACGTGAGACCGTCGGTTCATCCATCGCCGGGTGGTTCAGCTTCCAGCCGCTGTACGATGTGATCGTCGAGGAGCAGCCGGAACTACTGAACTAGCTGTTCAACGGTTAACAGGGGGTCAATCCAGGTCGCTGGCGCGGTGGCGCTCCAGCATGCGCTGCTCCTTTGATCCCCTGTACTGCTGACCGGTTGGTGCGATCCCCGCGCAGTTTGATCACTATGAAATAGTGCTAGGGGACATAGTGATACGCATAGCCATGATAAATTATGCGGTTAATTCCCGCGGCAAATGCGTTCCCTGCGAGCAGGTAGTAGTCTTCTATTTCCAGCGAGTTGAAGTCCGTGGTCATGGTAATGAATGACTCTGAACTGATCACGCGGCGTCCTGCCACATGTCCGGCAGAGGCCGCCAGCTTGAGAAAATCGTAGCTGCCACCCGCAAACAGGCCTTCCGCCTCGGGGATATCAGCCAACTGGTAGCTGTCGAGGTAATCGCCGTAACCACCGTGTGCCTGCAGACGCAGCGCAACCCCCTCTGCCCGTGTCCAGGCCTGCAACGGTTGCAGGAACGCATCCTCGAATAATTGCTGTCTGGTCGCTTCGTAGTCCTCCCGCAACCTGAGTTGCATATCAGCTGGGGCCTGATAAGCCGGTACCGATGATATCACCACGTTGACATATTTCGACTCACCGCGCTGCTGGAACAGTAAGGGCAGATAGGCATTGATATCGTAACCATGCATGACCTGGAAGCGCCGCGCAAAATCTGTGCTCCAGGGCAACTCGCCCAGCAACTCAAAACTGTCGATAAAAAATGCAGCGGGTCTGTAGGGCGCCAGTGCGTTCAACCAGGGCCTGCCCAGGTCCTCTATGTATTCAGTCACACCGCCCCTGTCGAGGTGATCGAGTACAGGAGAGCTTGCCAGGGCACCCGGGTAGGCAGAGGCCACGGCATTGTGTGCAGTAGCATTCTGGTAGAACGCGAAAATTCGATAAGCGCCCTGTGGCACCTGCCAGGATAGGTTGCCCTGTGCCACCGACTCACTGATATCCATGAAATCCGTGAGCGTGGGCGGTCGACTCGAGCTATCCAGTCGCGCCGCCACCACCGCTCGCAGCTGCAGATTGCCATCAAATTCGCCGACGGTATTGTTGATAATCCAGTTGCTGGGTGCGACGTACCAGGGCTCACCGGGCACCGGCAGTTCACGCTGGACCAAAGCGGGACCGGTGACATCGAAAGACGCACGCAGCAGTTGCTGTTCAGGAAACTCGTCAATGAAGGGGCCACCACTGGACCAGCCGCTGCCCAGGGTCAAATCAACCGCCATATCCAGTTCCCGCGCCAGCTGGAACACCGCTTTCAGGTGATCAAAATAGGCAGGCGTGCCCACAGCATAGATACTCCGCTGCTGCGCGGCCAGATGCTCCTGGCTGAGACCAATGGTCAGGGTTTGTATTTCCACACCGCCAAAGCCCGCCGCGTACATGCTGCGCAGCTCGGCACGCAACTGCCCTGCCTGCACCGCGTTGCCGGGCCACCACCAGCGAATATAAGGGTGCATTGAGCGGGGCGGGTTTTGCCACTGTGACCAGTCCCAGTTTGTGTGGGATTCATTATCGTGCAACGCAGTGCTGCCAGGCGTCGCGCTTGCCGGCGCGAGTGGCTGCAACAGTAACAGCCTGGTGCGCCTTGCCGGGACGGCTACATCGAATGACTGGCCGGCGCTCTCGATAAGCTCATACTCACCGGTAACGGGATCCAGCAGATGAACAGACTCCCAGGAACCGCTGGCAAAGAACTCCCGGGTGACCTCATCGTCAGTTTCATTAAACAATAACAGCAATTCTGCGCCAGCCAGGCGCCGACGATTGCTGCGCAATATAAAATCTCCCGGTATTACTGGCGCCAGTATGCCGGACACACCCGCAGCGAGCAGTGCAGTTACCACGCCGGTATTGTTCTCGGCCTGGAAAACTATTGCAGAAAGCTGGTCGGAGACTGCCTTTACCTGCTGATCGCGACGTTCATGATCCGCCCAACCCGGCGCGCGTCGCGGCATCTCACCCTGCCAGATAACAGGAATACCAGCCTGCGCAATGTCTTTAACACGCAGCAACAATTCCGGCTCTGCGACGTCCAGCTCATCAATGAGCAGAGCGGCGTAATCGGCGTGGCCCACCGACAAGCGCCGACCGGTCACCCGCGCATCCAACAGGTCGCGACGGCTGATGCGATCGTACCCCAGCCCGGCGCCTACCAACGCTTTGCTCATGGGTACTTCCTCCCTGTTCGGGGAGATGCCCGGAGCGAGTGCCGGCTTGTCTGCCCACTCGGCATCCGCATGTAGCCAGGCAACCTCCGTAAACGGAGTACCCAGGGTCATAGCGTAACCAAGACGAGCCAGGGATTTGTTGAATACGGGCAATTCAGCCCATACCGGGTTGTCCTCCCGGGTGTTGCTGGTCATGGCGAAAGGACCCGTGGTGTAGTAATCGGAAAACAGGGAGGGAATAAAAGGATACCACCAGGTCGATGGCGTCTTGACGTAGCCACCCGCCGCGTAAAGTCCCGCCAGCAGCACCAGAGGCAACAGCAAGGCTGACGCAACGAGCCATATCAGGGTCCGCAAAAAACCCGGCCTCCAGCCGCTCGCTGCACGTCAGCCGGGATCAATTAAAGTTATAGCGAAACTCCATTCCATACATTCTCGGCAAACCGGAGGTGCGGGTAAAACTACCGGTTGAGTCCGCCACGGCAGCGGCGCCAAAATGGTAAAACTCATCAGTGATATTGGTGCCGTAAAGTGCGGCCTCAAACCTCGCCTGGGGGCTTATCCAGCCAATACGGGCATTGAGCAGAAAGTAGTCGTCGAAGGTGGCCTGGTTTTCGTTCTGTCCTGCCCCGGCATCCAGGCCCATGAAAATTTCATCCACGTAGCTGTAGTCCAGCCGCGGAATAAACATGCCATAAGACGTATTCAGCGTATATTGCGCCGCAAAACTGTAGGTATTCTCCGGCACTTCGGCAAAAGGTTCGTCACTGCGATCCACCAGTGGCAGCGGCTGCTGCGATAGCAGGGCGCGGGTACTGAACTGCGACTCCTCAAATTCGCGGTACTCATAATCATTGAAACTGCCGGTGGCAATCAACAACAGGTTATCGATAGGAGTCCAGGTCCACTCCAGTTCAATACCTTCAATACGTGTTTTCGACGCGTTGTTTATCACCACCCGGGGTATACCTGAGCTATCCAGTAATACCTGGCGCAGCTGCATGTCGTCGAAGTTAGTGCGGAACACCGCCCCGTTGAGTCGCATGCGTCCGTCGAGCATGTCGAGCTTGAACCCAAACTCGTAATTGTCCACGTTCTCAGGCTCCACGGTCGCCTGACCGTCTACACCTATGGGCTCAAAGGTGCCCGATTTGAATCCCTCTGCGTAGGTCAGGTAGAACATACCGGCATCGAAAAAACCCGTATCGGTCATCGATGGCGGCAGGTGGTAAGCCAGGCTGACCATGGGCGTGAATTCATCCCAGGTTTCATCGGCATCTTCATTGATATCAGGCACCAGTTCATTGGCCGGCAATAATGGGTATATCGCCTGGTTATAGCTATCCCGTGGGAACGCGTCTGCAATCAAGCCAAAGATGTCCGCCTCCATCACTGCCGGTAAATCCGTGACAACGGCAATGAGGCTGCCCGCGGTTTGAAAAGGCGTCAGGCCGGGCACCCCTGCGATGGCGTCAAAGGCGGTCTCCCGGAACGCGGCCTGGTCGAGGAACTCCAGCTCTACTGACTGTTTGCGCTCTTCGCTGGTCCAGCGTACACCCGCGGTCAACTCCAGGTTTTCCGTCAGGTCATAGCTGCCCTGGAGGAAGGCGGCGTAGGTGGTATTTTCCAGGTCATAGGTCTGCTTTTCGGCGGTGACATCATTAATTACCATGACATTTACGGACGGTATCAAGTAACCCGAGGGAGCGCCCGATTGCGTGTCCGTGCCGTCATCAATATTTTCATTCATGGCGAACACGCCAAAGGTATAGTCCAGGCGATCGTTGAAGGCGCTGCCCAGCAACTGGAATTCCTGCGACCAGTGATCGCGGTTACTGGGACTGCCGCCATCCCGGTAGCGCGCGGAGATCGGCAGGTAAGTGCCGTCTACATCCGGGTTACCCGAATTGCCATACTTTTTCTGGTCGGCATAGCCACTGATACTCTTCAGCGCCAGTTGATCGTTGATTTCCCATTCGACTGTGAGACCCAACAGCGTATTGTCCAGT
>JARFQU010000021.1 GCA_029287595.1 Halioglobus sp.
GGTTTCCAGGCACTTCAGCGCCTCGATCACCTGGCGGAACAACATGCGGTCCTTCATATCCTGCTCGGGAATGCTCACTTCTTCGCGATAATACAGCTCAAACAGCGTTGGCCAGATTGACTTGGAGCCATCCTCTGCGTACTCGTAAAAGCCACCGCCATGGTGGCGACCGCCGCGCTGATAATCGTTGATCATGGTTCCCACCACCGCGGCCATGGCATCCTGCTCACCCCACTTGCCAGCCACGCCCATCGCTGCCTGGGTTTCCGCGACCTTACGCGTGAGCTCCAGACTGACCTCGTCGTGCACCGCCAGGGGACCCACTGGCATGCCGATAGCCTTACCCAGGTTATCGATTTGCACCGGGTTAGCGCCTTCGCTGAGCAGGCGGACGCCCTCGTCCAGGTAGGTACCGAAGGTGCGTGAGGTAAAGAAGCCCAGCGAGTCATTGACAACAATCGGCGTTTTCCGGATCTGGCGCACGTAATCGAAGGCTAGCGCCAGGGTCTCATCCGAGGTTTTCTCACCACAGATGATTTCCACCAGCGGCATTTTGTCTACCGGGGAGAAAAAATGGATGCCGATGAATTTATCAGCATTCGCACTGGCCTCCGCCAGTTGGGTTATCGGCAGGGTTGAGGTGTTAGAACCCCACACGCCACCCGGGGCAAGGTAGCCCTCCAGATTTTGCGTGATCTGGTGCTTGAGTTCGATATTTTCAAACACCGCCTCGATGATCAGGTCGCAACCCTGCAGGTCCTTGTCATTCGCGGTGGGCACAATCATACCCAGCACGTCGGCTTTCTGGTCTTCACTCATGCGACCGCGCTCGACGCGTTTTTCCAGCAACGTTTGCGAATACGCCTTGCCCTTGTCCGCCGCTTCCTGGGAGATATCCTTGAGCACCACCTCAATACCCGCCATGGCGGAAGCGTAGGCAATGCCCTGCCCCATCATGCCAGCTCCGAGGATACCGACCTTTTTCGTCTGGTACTTGTCGTAGCCCACCGGGCGGCTGGCGCCGCCGTTGACGCGGTTCATACCGAAGAAAAAAGTACTGATCATATTCTTTGCCACGGGCGTCACCACCAGGTAGGTCAGGCCCCGGGACTCCACTTCCAGCGCGGTATCAAAATTCAGGCGCGCCGCCTCGATAGCGCAATCCAGGATTTTTTCCGGTGCCGGCAGCAGACCGCGGGTCTGCTGCCGCAACATGGCCGGCGCGCCCATCAGCAACTGCGCCAACTTGGGGGAGCTGGCGTTGCCACCGGGAATACGATGGCCCTTGCTATCCCAGGGCTGCACAGCTGCCGCCTCGTCGTCTTTGTTTTCCAGGATCCAGGCGCGGGCGCGCGGCAACAGTTCTTCCAGACTCTCCACTGTTTCGTGAATCATGCTTTCCGCCATGGCCTTGGCGGGGGCAACCTTGCGCCCTTCCACCAGGTAGGGCATAGCTTTTTCCAGGCCCAGCAGGTTAACCATGCGCACCACGCCGCCGCCGCCAGGCAGCAGCCCCAGGGTGACTTCTGGTAAGCCCAGTTGTACGGCGCGATTATCCCAGGCGATACGGTGGTTGCAGCTCAGACAGAGCTCGAAACCGCCACCCAGGGCAGCGCCATTGATAGCAGCGACCACCGGTACCGGCAACTTCTCAAGGCGACGCAACACGGCTTTGGTGTTGCGCAGCATGTCCAGAAATTCGCCTTCATCGCCCTTGGCTACGGCCAGTAATTCGTTCAGGTCGCCGCCGGCAAAAAAGGTCTTCTTGGCCGACGCGAAAATCACGCCACTGAGGCCCTCTTCCTGCTCCAGCCTGTCTACTGTTGCCGCCATGGCCAGGCGATACTCATCATTCATCGCGTTGACAGGTCCGCTCATGTCCATAGTGATAAGGACGATGCCGTCAGCGTCTTTCTCGTAATTGAATACACTCATAATGTCTTAACCTCGATTGTCCGTTGCCAGCGCTACGTTACACACGCTCGATAATTGTGGAGATACCCATGCCGCCGCCCACGCACAGGGACAACATGGCACGCTTCAGATTGCGTCGTTCCAGTTCATCCAGCATGGTGCTGACCAGCATGGCGCCAGTAGCCCCCAGTGGGTGACCCATGGCGATAGCGCCGCCGTTGACATTGGTCACCTCGTGATCGATCCCCAGGTCTTTCATATAACGCATGGCAACCGAGGCAAAAGCCTCGTTGATCTCCCACAGGTCGATATCGGACTTTTCCAGTCCGGCGGTACGCAGGCACTTCTGTGCGGCCGGTCCCGGCCCGGTCAGCATAATAATGGGGTCGGTGGACAGCACCGCTGTGGCCACGATACGACCCCGAGGTGTCAGCCCCAGATCTTTGCCGGCTTGTTCACTGCCGATCAGCACGGCGCTGGAACCATCGACGATGCCCGAGGAGTTGCCCGGGGTATGCACATGGTTGATTTTCTCCAGCGTGGTGTACTTGCTTAGTATGACGTCGTCAAACCCGAATTGGCCCATCATCTCGAAGGAGGCGCGCAGCCCTGCGAGTCCCTCCAGGGTGGTATCGGGTTTGATAAAATCGTCTTTTTCGAGAATGGTCAGGCCGTTGCAGTCCACCACCGGCACCACGGACTTGTCGAAGTAGCCATTATCGCGGGCAAAAGCAGCACGACGCTGCGATTCGACCGCGTAGCGGTCCACATCCTCGCGACTCCAGCCCTCCAGTGTAGCGATCGTGTCAGCGCCTATGCCCTGTGGTACAAACCCGGTTTTCATACTGAACGCCGCGTCGCCACCCATAGCGCCGCCATTGGAACCCATAGGCACCCGGGACATACATTCAACGCCGCCGGCAACCACCAGGTTGTCCCACCCGGAGGCGACCTTGGCCGCCGCACTGTTGACCGCTTCGAGACCCGAGGCGCAGAAGCGATCCAGTTGCACCCCGGCAACCGACTCATCCCAATCGGCGTTCTGCACAATCATCTTGGCCACGTCCGAGCCCTGTTCACCGACTGGGGTGACACAGCCCATTATCACATCGTCTACATAGGAGGTATCCAGGTCGTGGCGAGCCTGCAGGGCGCGCAGCAGACCGGCGCCCAGGTCGATGGGTTTTACCTCGTAGAGACTGCCGCCGGCCTTGCCCTTGCTACGGGGGGTGCGGAGCGCATCATAAATATAGGCGGTGTTAGACATACTCAAACCTCTTCTGGTTAGCGTGTGGTGAGCGGCCCCGCAGAGAGATTTGCATGGCCAGCTTGAAAAACCGCCCAATCTTGCGCCCCCAAAGGGCACGGTTCAATGATTACAGCGGCTAAAAAAATTGACCATAGATTACACCCGGCCGCAAATAAACCCGCCCAAACAGGCGACAGACGCCAAAGTCCCGCTAAACTTTGTACTAATCGATGCTAAACTGAGCGGCTCTTTTACCAGACGCTGTGCAACCAGTGTCCGAACGCAACCCTGCACTACTGCGGAAGGTCAATACGCTTAATGGATTACATTGTAGGACAACGCTGGGTAAGCCATGCCGATGCCCAGCTGGGCCTGGGTATCGTAGTGGATTTCGAGGGGCGCAGGGTGACCCTGGCTTTCCCTGCGGTGGGTGAAGAGCGCACCTACGCCACTGATAATGCGCCCCTGACGCGCCTGCGATTCAAGACCGGAGACCATATTTCCACTATCGATGACGTGGAGCTGCTGGTCACCGGGGTGGCCGAGCAACAGGGCCTGTTGCTATACACCGGCACCGATCACCACGACAAGGAAATGACCGTCTCTGAGCTGGAGCTGGATGCCTTCGTACAGCTCACCACACCCCAGCAACGCCTGCTCAACGGTCACTTCGACAGCGTCGCAGACTTTGCCCTGCGGGTTGCCACTTTCATGCACAGCAACCGCTTGCAACACTGCCCGGCCCGCGGGCTGCTGGGGTCACGCACCAGCCTGCTGGCGCACCAGGTGTATATCGCCAACGAAGTGGCCCGGCGTCACGCGCCACGGGTATTGCTCGCTGACGAGGTCGGCCTGGGCAAAACCATCGAAGCGGGCATGATTATCCAGCAGCAACTGCTGACCGGGCGCGCATCGCGCATTTTGGTCATGGTACCACCCAGCCTGTTGCACCAGTGGCTGGTGGAAATGCTGCGCCGCTTTAACCTGCACTTTTCCCTGTTCGACACCGATCGACTGGCGGAAATGCAAGAGGGCAACCCCTTCGAGGCAGAACAACTGGTGCTGTGCAGCCTGGATCTGTTTGCTGATCGTCCCGAACTACAGGCCCAGGCCGTAGCCGCCAACTGGGACCTGGTAACCATAGACGAAGCGCATCACCTGCACTGGACCGAGGGACAGGCCGGAGAAGATTACCGTTTCGTAGAGACGCTGGCCGCCCACAGTGCGGGCCTGCTGCTGCTGACCGCCACGCCGGAGCAGATCGGCCAGGCCAGCCACTTCGCCCGGCTGCGCCTGCTGGACCCGTCGCGCTTCCACGACCTGGAGCAATTCAGCCAGGAGGAGCAACAGTACCGGCAGTGGAGTGAACTGGCCGATCGCCTGGAGGCGGGAGAGGTACCTGAAGAGCTGCCCCCGGGACTGGACCCCCAAAGCCCTCCCGAAATCCTGATAGAGCAGATACTGGATCGCCACGGCACCGGTCGCGTGCTGTTTCGCAACACGCGCGCCGCGGTGGCCGGATTTCCCCGGCGGATACTGCACCGCCACCCACTGGCCGCGCCCGAGGAATATACCCTGGCGCAACCTGATCTCGATGAGCAACTTCACCCGGAACGCCCCTACTTCGATGACAGTTGGCTGGCATTCGACCCCCGGGTGGCCTGGCTGGAACAAACCCTGAAGCAACTGCGCCCGGCAAAGGTGCTGGTGATCTGCGCGTATGCGGAGACGGCTGTGGCCCTGGAACATCACCTGCAGATGCGCGCCGGTATACGTTCCGCCGCGTTTTACGAGGGCTTGTCCATTATCGAGCGCGATCGCGCCGCCGCCTATTTTGCTGACGAGGTCAATGGCGCCCAGACCCTGGTCTGTTCGGAGATCGGCAGCGAGGGCCGCAACTTCCAGTTCGCCCATCACCTGATCCTGTTCGATTTGCCTTTGAATCCGGACCTGCTGGAACAGCGCATTGGTCGCCTGGACCGCATCGGGCAGTTGCGCGATGTCGAAATTCATGTGCCCTACCTGGAGCAGACTGCCCAGGAAACCCTGCTGGACTGGTACGACCGCGGCCTCGACCTGTTCCGCGACAGCTGCTCCGCCGGCTATATGATTCTCGAAACCTTCCGCGACCGCCTGCTGGCCGAGCTGGAAAACAGGAGTGCGGATTTCGACAAGCTACTGGTGGACAGCGCCGACTTTACCGCCCGCACCCGCCGCGAGTTACGCGAGGGACGCGACAGGTTGCTTGAGCGCAATTCCTGTAAAACGGAAGTCGCAGACACTGTTATCCAGGAAATTATTGCCAGGGAATCGGGCGACACCCTGGAAAGCTATCTCGAGAACCTGTGCGAGGCCTTTGGTGTGGACCAGGAATTCCACTCGGAGCAGACCCTGATACTGCGCCCCTCGGAGCATATGCTTACCGGGCATTTTCCCTATGTAGGCGAAGACGGCACTACCGTCACCTTCAGCCGGGACAAGGCATTGTCGCGCGAGGAC